>NZ_JBTRXV010000040.1:12224-35951 GCF_054608695.1 Thiomonas sp. | reverse complement strand
CCAAGCGCGCCGCTTCCAGCTATGCCCGAGGCGTTGCCACGCAACTCGATACCCAGTTCGTCGTCTTGCAATTCGCGGCTGCGTCCCTCCGCGAGTCTTCCCCGATTTGCCGCGTGGCGAGATCAGGATCGTGCCACCCAGCCCCGCTCAATCCGGTAACACCATCAACTCCATCTGACGCGACTGTACCCCCTTGCTCCACCGCCAGGCTCTCGACCCCCACAGGCCCGCTGGCCCGCACCCCAAGCAGCCGCAGCTTGTGCTGCAGGTCGATCCGTTTGAGGCACTGCCCGGCCGCGCGGCGGATTTCTTGGCCATCGTCCGTGGGGACGTCCAGGGACAGATCCCGTGTGACGGTGCGGAAGTCCTCTCAAGGAAACGCAGGGCCGCCCCAAGTTTCCTTGACCCCCACGGGGGGCGGGTCGGCGAGCCGACCCTGGGGGCGCTCAAAGCGCAGCATCGCGAGGTCGGCAACGCGGCTTCCCAAATTCAGGGCTGGCAAGCCGCCATAGGTCCTTGACCCGATGCAAACGGGGTGAGCGATCAACTCCCCAGCACCCCCAAGCGTCCTCCCCACAGTGCAGGCTCGCTACTGTCGTGTGGAGGGGCTTGAAGCCAGCGGCAAGTGAGCACGTCCAACACACCAGGTCCAGTCCAGTTGCGCCACTTACGGACCTGAGACCGAATAGTTCGCAACGTTGTCTGTCTCTGGCTCTGGCCTTGAGTAGAAGCCATCGCGATTGGGCATCTTCACAGCTGGCAAGGTCTGGGCATTCATCACGGCGTCGTTCGGAATGATCCCGTTCCTGGCCAGAATAAACGCGGTCAAGGCATAAACCTGATCGCTGGTCAACGATTGGGGCTTGGTGAATGGCATCGCCCGGTGGATGTAGTCGAACAGACCGGTCGCATAAGGCCAGAAACTTCCAACCGTCTTCACCGGGGCATCCGTCGTGATGGTCCCAATGCCACCGACAAGGCGTGGAAACATGCCGTGCCCTGGGACAGCCATGCCCTGCCCTTCGGCCCCATGGCAAGCTGCGCACTGCGCCGCATACAACTTGGAACCTTCTGCAGGTGTGCCACTTCCAGACGGCAATCCGGCCCCGCTGGGCAGGACGTCAAGATTCCAGCCAGCAATCTGCGCAGGGGTTGCGGGCGTGCCAAATGCCAGTGACGCAGGATCGCCAGCCGCCGACGCATTCGCCATCGCGAGGCCGACGACAGCCATTGCTGACGCTCCGATGAAGCCTTTACGCGTGAACATTGGTCACCTCCCCATTGGCAGCGACTTTCCAGCTTTGGATGCCGTTCATGTGATAGACCGAGTTGTCGCCACGAGCGGCGACGAGCTGGCTGATGGTCGGCTGCACATAGCCCGTTTCATCGACATACCTGCTTTGCAATATTGCCGGTGCGCCACTCCATTCCCAGTCCAGCCGGAAGCGGGTCAGGCAACGCGACTGCACGGGGCCCTGCAGCGCAGCCTGCCGCCAGGTCCGCCCAGCGTCGGTGGAGACGTCAACCCGACTGACGCGGCCGTTGCCCGACCAGGCCAGTCCAGAGATTTGGTGGTAGCCGTGTTGGCCCAGCTTCATCTCTGCCGATGGGTAGGTGATGACCGACTTGGCTTCCATGATGAAGTTGAACTGGCGCGCCTTGCCGTTTTTCATCAACTCGGTGTAGTAGGCGGTTTCCTCATAGGTCTCGAACGGTGCGGAGCCAAACTTCAGGCGCCGCAGCCACTTGATGTTCATGTTCCCCTCATAACCGGGTAACAGCAGGCGCAAGGGGTAGCCTTGGGAGGGGCGCAGCATTTCACCGTTCTGCGCATAGGCGAGGATGGCATCTTCCCAAAGTTTCTGCACCGGGATGCTGCGATCCATGGCTGCGGCATCCGCGCCTTCGGCCAACGCCCAAGTGGCCTTCGGATCGACGCCGGCTTCGTCGAGGATGGCGGCGAGCGGCACGCCCGTCCACTCGGCGCAGCTCAACAGCCCGTGCGTGTACTGCACATTTTTCCCGATGGGTTTTCTCCACTCGGTCAAGGTGTTGCCGGAGCACTCCAGGAAGTGAAACCGGGAGACGCTGGGATAGCGCATCAAGTCGTCCATGGACAGGACGAGGGGGCGTTTGACCATGCCCTCGATGAGCAGCCGGTGCTGCGATGGGTGGATGTCTGGAACACCGGCATGGAGCCTCTCGAAATGCAGCCCGTTCGGCGTCACGGTGCCCTGCAGATACTGCAGCGGCGTGAAGTTCCAGGAGGACAGATCGGTGGGTGTGAGGTTCGTCGGGACCCGGACCACCGCTTTTTCATAGGGAGATGGATGGCCATAGGGCGTCAAAGGGCGCCCCTGCTCCTGCATCCACGGTGGGACGTTGGGTGGCAGATCGGCTGGGTTGGGGGGCTGCTCTTCCCATCCACCGCGATTGTTGAGCATTGCCGCATTCGTCTCTGCGGAGGCAGCCCTGCCGGTCAGAAGGGTTCCAGCTCCGAGTGCAGCCGTGGCGATGCTGGATAGCGCGGTACGCCTCGTCACCTTTGCCGATGGTTGCGTCACTTGAGTCTCCTCGATGTCATGTTGTTTTGATGGCTGAGCCGCTTTCACAGTAGGCCAACCGGAATGACCGCGCAAGTACAACGCTCTCGGGGGAAACCCGACCTTTCGGCGCTGGATTCGAAGCGTCTGTCACCAGAAACGGTGCGCCGCCGCAAGCGCGTATGCCAGTCATGCCTCTGGTCAACTGCGCGCGTAGGTGAAGCCGGCCAGTTCTCCATGGCAGAGTCGATCGGGAGTGAGGCCTGCTGCACCGCCGCCGCCTCGCCCCCACGCCGAGAGCGCGCCCACCCCACCGACGAACACCTGCTGCCGCTGTTCTGGCGCTGGGTGTCGAGGAAATAAGGCCAGCCCCCGTCATCTCGAAAGCGGGGTGCACGACGGCATGCTGAGCATGGATGCGCGACTCTTCACCTGAACGAGCCCTCATTGCCGCTCGGCATATCCTCCTCATCGTTGACCACCGCACCATGTCCACACCCCTGATCGCCGTCAGACCCAAAGGCCAATCATCTTCGCCACTCCGACGCGCTTCGGCAATCCGTGCGGCAGACGCGCGACTTCCTCGACCAGCATGGCGGCCAGAAAACAACCATCACAATCTCCACATCAGGATCACTGCGCTGTGTTGAGCAAGCATTGCGTTCCCTCCGGCGCGTTTTGCAGGATGGCCAGGGTCGTGCTGATGTGGTCTTCCAGGGCCAGTGCTGCGCGGGCGTCGGCTCTGCGCATGGCCGCCTCGAAAATCTCGCGGTGTTCGCGGTGGACGTCCCGATGACTGTCTTGCAGGCCAATCGAAAGTCGGCGGTAGCGCTCGCCGTGCTGCGACAGGATGCGCAACATCAGGTAGGTCCAGGGTGAGGCCGCGGCCGAAATCAGGTCTTCATGGAACCGTCGATTGCACACTTCCCAGGCGGTGCGTTTGTCGATGGAGATGGGCTGCTCATAGGCCGACAAGCGTTCGTAGCTCTCACGCACACGCATCTCCCAGACCTTGTCGCCATGGCGTACGGATTCGCGCAGGGCATCAACCTCGATGTGGATGCGCAATCGGGTGATGTCTTCGAGGTCGGCGAGTGACATCGGCGTGACCCGAAAACCACGCTGGCCTTCGGCGATCACCAAGGCATCACTGACCAGTCGTGTCAAGGCTTCGCGCAGGGTTCCGGCGCCGACGCCGTAGACGTCTTTGAGATGCTCGACGCGCAGCTTGCTTCCAGGAGGGTACTGCCCCTCGATGATGTGCTGGCGCAACTGCAAATAGGCTTGTTCAGCCAGGGTCCGCGCTGGCGATGCGCAGAGCCTGTCGATGGCGGCGATTTCTGCGCTTGCGCCATCCGCCAGAGCCAGGAGTTCACGCCCCGCAAATGCCTGTTGCAAAGGGTGAGGTCGTGTGGGTGTATTCATGGTTGCGGGTCCTCCCTGCCTGGTTTGCTGCCGAGGCGATAACTGAGTTGGGCCCGGGTCAGACCGAGCAAGCGTGCCGCGGCCGACAGATTGCCCTTGGTACGGCTTACCGCCTCTTGCAACAGGGCGCGCTCGAGCCCATCGAGCCCTTCCCCGCAGTTTTGGATCTGGTCTAGCAGGGATTGGCAGTCCATTGTGCTGGCGCGGCGGTGAACGAGTTCGCCCTGGGGGTTGACGGATGCACCGAGGGGCGGTGTCATGCCGGGGAAGAGATCGCGCGCATCGACCGCCTGATTCGGCTTGGAAAGGATGACGGCGCGCTCGACCAGGTTCTCCAGTTCGCGCACGTTACCCGGCCAGGCATAGTTGCGCATCGCATCGAAGGCATGGTCGGTGAGCATGGGACGTGGTTTGTTATGCAGCAGCGCAAAACGCTCCAGCATGCTTTGCGCCAGCGGCTCGATGTCGTCGTGGCGCTCGCGCAGCGGTGGGATCAGGACTGGGTAGACGTTGATGCGGTAGTACAAGTCTGCGCGAAAGCGCCCCTCGCGTACGGCCTGTTCCATATCCTGGTTGGTCGCCGCGACCAGCCGCACGTCGACCTTGCGGCTTTGGGTCGAACCCAGGCGCTCGACTTCGCCTTCCTGGATGACGCGCAAAAGCTTGGCTTGGGCCTGCAGAGGCAATTCGCCGATTTCATCGAGGAACAGGGTGCCGCCGTCGGCGCGTTCGAAACGGCCGGCGCGGTTTGCTTGCGATCCTGTATAGGCGCCTTTCTCAGCGCCGAACAGCTCGGACTCGATCAGATCGTGGGGAATGGCCGCGCAGTTGATCGCGACGAAAGGCTTGTCAGCACGGCTACTCAGCGCATGCAGAGCGCGTGCGAAGCGCTCCTTGCCGACGCCGGTTTCCCCGGCGAGCAGAACGGTCACCTGGGTGGGGGCAGCAGTGCGCAGCAGCTCATAAGCAGCCTTGAATGCCTCCGACTGGCCGATCAGGGCAGACTTGTTGTCGACCGGGGTTATTTCCTGGCGCAAGGACTCCACCTGGGTCTGCAGATCCTGAATCGTCGACAGCAGGGATTCGGGCTTGAAGTACGAGGCCAGTTCTTCCGCGTCTGGCCACTCCTCCTGCGGTCTGCCCACGATGTGGCAATGCCCGTCACCACAACCCACGCAGGACGTCTCCTTGTAAAGGATGGGTCGCCCCATGAAGGCGCTGGTGTAGCCCGAGGCGTACCCGATCAGCATCCAGCACACGGGAACCTCTTGCACGCCGAAGTCCCGTTTGTGGACCTCTGCCTCCCACGAGTGATCCCAGCGGAACTCACCTTGGAAATGGCCGGTTTGCACATCCGATTCAAACCGCAGGGGGGTGACCTGGACTGCGCCTTCGAGCATGTGCAGTTGCGGCCCGACGGCGAACATGTCGTAGAGGGACGACTTGCCTCGAATCTGCCGGGCCAGGGCGGCGTCGCGCTCACCTGCGGCGAACCCTGCGCGGGTGAAATACCGGCGGGTTTGCTGCGGCCCCACGCTTTCCATCAATTCTTTGCGCAAGGCGCCCAGCGCCGCGGCGTGGATCAGCACCATGCGCTGTCCCGCCAGCCAGATGCGGCCATCCCCGGCTGAAAAATGAATCAGCCGCCGCAAGTCGGCGTCAGAGGGCAAAGGCGGAAGGTGATGCTTGGCCATATCGTTTTCATCGAGATTTTTGCAATGCATCTCCAGGGGGCCAAACATACCCGTGATTTCATGAAACCGTCAATTCGTTCACTGCGGCCTTGATGAAATCGTTAAAAACAAGCTCAATCAAGATGCTGCATCGCGACAAGAAGGGCGGTAATTGATTCGTAAAAACCCTTGTAGGACCCGCAAGCAGAGTGTGGCTAGTGGATAAGTGGTTGGTGTTTTCCCTTAAATATCGAGATTTTTCGGATGAACGACGTCTTCCGGCATGGTTGATGCTTGTGTTGTAGCCATGAAGGAGATGCGAGTCATGCGCAACCAATCCGTATTCGAGCAGCCCATCGCATTCGATCCGAACGACCGGTTCGTCAAGGTCACACAAATCAACCCGCAAGGTTTCGTGGAGTTCGAGTTTTCGATTGGTACGCCGGAGTTGAGCGTCGAACTGATGTTGCGCCCTGCGGCCTTCGAAGAATTCTGCCTTGCGCAAAAAGTGTCGAGGCTCGACACCTTCGGCAGTTTCGTCAGGCACTGATGCTTTGCCAACGGGATTGGCAAGTCTGCAGCGCAGACCAAGTCTGACGTTCTTGCGAGCAGTTCTATCACCAAAAGGAGCAATTGATGACTGTCGATCTGAAGACTAGAGAAATCAAGCCACTGCGCCAGACCTATGCCCACGTAGCCCAGTACATCGGTGGCGATAAGACCGCATCGCGCTACCAGGAAGGCACGATGGGCGCGCAGCCGGCGGCCAATTTTCACTACCGGCCGACCTGGGATCCCGAGCACGAACTGTTCGACGCATCACGCACGGCGATCCAGATGAGCAACTGGTATGCGCTGAAAGATCCACGCCAGTTCTATTACGCCTCGTGGACCATGACCCGTGCGCGCCAGCAGGACGCCATGGAATCGAACTTCGAATTTGTCGAGTCCCGCGGCATGATCGATCTCATTCCTGCCGAAGTCAGGCAGCAGGCGCTGTCGGTTCTGGTCCCTCTGCGCCACGCGGCGTGGGGTGCGAACATGAACAACTCGCAAATCTGCGCCACGGGCTACGGAACAGCCTTCACCGCCCCGGCCATGTTCCATGCCATGGACAACCTGGGTGTGGCGCAGTACCTGACGCGTCTGGCGCTGGCCATGTCCGGTCCCGACCTTCTCGACGAAGCCAAGCAGGCTTGGCTGGCCGGCCCCGCGTGGCAATCCCTGCGCCGCTATGTCGAGGACACGCTGGTGCTGCAAGACCCGGTTGAGTTATTCATGGCCCAGAACTTGGCTCTTGACGGGCTTCTGTACCCGCTCATTTACGACACCTTCATCGACGACCACATCGCCCTCAAAGGCGGCAGTGCCGTAGCCCTGCTCACCGCCTTCATGCCCGAGTGGCACGACGAATCCAGCCGGTGGGTCGATGCCGTGGTGAAAACCATGGCAGCCGAGTCGGAAGACAACAAGGCATTGCTCACGCGCTGGCTGCGCAATTGGGAGGAGCAGGCAGCCAGCGCCTTGCTGCCGATTGCCGAGATGGCGCTTCCCGGCACCGGCCGCGTTGCGCTCGACGATGCGCGTCAGCAATTGCGCGCCCGTCTCGGAAAGTCGGGCGTCGCGCTGACCCCCGCCATCTAGCCGCCGTTCAGCATCCAAGGAATGTCCATGTCAAACGTATTCATCGCCTTTCAGGTCAACGAAGAGTCGCGCCCCGTGGTGGAGGCCATCATGGCCGACAACCCCAACGCCGTCGCAGTCGAGTCACCGGGCATGGTGAAGATCGATGCCCCCGGGCATCTGACGATCAAGCGCCAGAGCATCGAGGATCGCACCGGCGCACGCTTCGACCTGCAGCAAATCCACATCAACCTCATCACCTTGTCCGGCCACATCGACGAGGACGACGACCAGTTCACGCTGAGCTGGAAACACTGAACACCCCAAGGAGATCCAGATGGATACCTCTGCACTGAAGAAAAAACTCGGCTTGAAGGACCGCTACGCCGCCATGACGCGCGGCCTCGGCTGGCAGACCACCTACCAGCCGATGGACAAGGTGTTCCCGTACGACAAGTACGAAGGCATCAAGATCCACGATTGGGACAAGTGGGAAGACCCGTTCCGCCTGACCATGGACGCTTATTGGAAGTACCAGGGCGAGAAGGAGAAGAAGCTGTATGCGGTGATCGATGCTTTTCAGCAGAACAACGCTTTCCTGGGCGTCACCGATGCACGTTACGTCAACGCGCTGAAGCTGTTCATTCAGGGTGTTTCGCCCCTGGAGTACTACGCCCACCGTGGATTCGCCCATGTCGGGCGGCATTTCACGGGTGAGGGTGTTCGCGTGGCTTGTCAGATGCAGTCCGTCGATGAACTTCGTCATTACCAGACCGAAACGCATGCCCTCTCGACGTACAACAAGTTCTTCAACGGCATGCATCACGCGAACCACTGGTTCGATCGCGTCTGGTACCTCTCGGTGCCCAAGTCGTTCTTCGACGATGCCATCACGGCGGGGCCGTTCGAGTTCCTCACGGCCGTGAGCTTTTCGTTCGAGTATGTGCTGACCAACCTGTTGTTCGTCCCCTTCATGTCGGGCGCCGCCTACAACGGCGACATGTCCACGGTCACATTCGGCTTTTCGGCGCAAAGCGACGAGTCACGCCACATGACCCTGGGCATCGAATGCATCAAGTTCATGCTGGAGCAGGATCCGGACAATGTCCCCATCGTTCAGCGCTGGATCGACAAGTGGTTCTGGCGCGGCTACCGCGTGCTGACCCTGGTGGCGATGATGATGGATTACATGCTTCCCAAACGCGTGATGAGTTGGAAAGAAGCATGGGAAATTTATGCCGAGCAGAACGGAGGCGCACTGTTCAACGATCTGGCGCGTTATGGCATTCGCGTGCCCAAGAGCTGGAAGGACGCTTGCGAGGGTAAGGATCACATCAGTCACCAGGCGTGGAACACGTTCTACAACTATGCCGCTGCAGCACCCTTCCACACCTGGGTTCCCAATGAAGACGAGATGACCTGGCTTTCAGCCAAGTACCCGGAGACTTTCGACAAGCTCTACCGGCCTCGCCTTGAGTACTACCGCGAACAGGCCCAGCAAGGCAACCGCTTCTACAACAAGACACTGCCCATGCTGTGCACGACGTGCCAGATCCCGATGCTCTTCACCGAGCCGGGCGATGCGACCAAGATCTGCTACCGCGAATCGACCTACCTCGGCGACAAATACCACTTCTGCAGCGACCACTGCAAAGAGATCTTCGACAACGAGCCTGAGAAATTCTCGCAGTCGTGGTTGCCCGTGCATCAGATCTACCAAGGCAACTGCTTCAAGCCCGGCACCGATCCGACGCAGGAAGGTTTCGATCCGCTGATGGCCGTGATGGACTACTACGAGCTGAATTTCGGGAAGGACAACCTCGACTTCGAAGGCTCGGAGGACCAGAAGAACTTTGCGGCCTGGCGTGGCCAGGCAACCAGCAACTGACCGCAGGAGACCCTGACCATGACTGTCGTCGCCCTCAAACCTTACAGCTTTCCACCCAAGGATTCGGTGGACAAGTTCCCTGCGCCTCTGCTGTATATCGGCTGGGAAGATCATCTGATGTTTTGCGCTCCGTTTTGTCTGCCACTGCCGCCAGACATGCCGTTCAGCGCTTTGGCCGAAAACGTGCTGCCCGGTATTTACGGCTATCACCCGGATTTTTCCAAGATCGACTGGAGCAAGGTCGAGTGGTTCAAGTCGGGCCAACCGTTCAGACCCGACGCATCCAAGAGCTTGGCCGACAACGGGCTCAAGCACAAGGATGCGATCCGTTTCCGTGCTCCGGGGTTGAACGGAATCAAAGGGTCCTGCAGCTGACCTTCCAGCAATCGACAGCCAGGGCGGGTGCGCCCGTCCCGGCGCTTCGATCAACACCATGAGCCATCAACTCACCATCGAACCCCTGGGCGTCACCATCGAGGTGGAAGAGGGCCAGACCATGCTCGACGCGGCCTTGCGCCACGGCATCTACTTGCCCCACGCCTGCTGTCACGGCCTGTGCGGAACCTGCAAGGTGCGGATCGCCGACGGCGAGGTCGATCTGGGAGACGCCAACCCCTTTGCCTTGATGGACTTCGAGCGCGAAGAAGGCAAAGCCCTGGCTTGCTGCGCCACCTTGATGGATGACACGGTGATCGAGGCGGACATCGACGACGAGCCCGATGCCGAGATCATTCCTGTGAAGGACGTCAGCGCCGAGGTCGTGCGCATCGAGCAACTCACACCCACCATCAAGGCCCTGCATCTGCGGCTGAACCAACCGATTCGCTTCAAGGCCGGGCAGTACATCCAGCTCGAAATTCCAGGCATGCACCAGAGTCGCGCCTTCTCGATCGCCAATGCCCCCGCGGATGTTGCGGCCACGGGCGCGATCGAAATCAATGTGCGCAGGGTGCCCGGTGGAGAGGGAACCGCCTATCTCCACGAGAAGCTGGCCGTTGGAGACAAACTCAGGCTTGCCGGCCCTTACGGACGGTTCTTCGTGCGCAAGTCTGCCAACCAGCCCATGGTTTTCATGGCGGGGGGGTCGGGCCTGTCCAGCCCGCGTTCGATGATTCTCGATCTGCTGCAGGAAGGCTGCACACAGCCGATCACGCTGGTGTACGGCCAACGCTCGGCTGCCGAGCTGTATTACGACGCCGCTTTTCGCGAGCTCGCCTCGAAGCATCCCAACTTCAGCTATGTGCCCGCGCTATCGGAAAGCATTCATGGCGCAGGCCATCCGGTGGCACAGGGTTTCGTGCACGAAGCGGCCAAGAGCCGTTTCGCGAACAACTTCTCCGGCCACAAGGCCTATCTGTGCGGTCCGCCCGCAATGATCGACGCCTGCATCACGACCTTGATGCAGGGCCGGCTGTTCGAACGCGACATCTATTTCGAGAAATTCATCTGTGCGGCCGACGCGCAGCAGGTGCGCAGCCCGCTGTTCAAGAAGATCTGAAGCATGCATGCGACCAGCGTGAGGTACCAGGTGACGATCAAGCAGACAGGCGAAAGTTTTCCCTGCTCACCTGAAGAGTCGCTGCTGGCCGGCATGGCGCGGCTCGGGCGCCGCGGAATACCAGTGGGCTGCCTGAACGGCGGCTGCGGCGTCTGCAAGGTTCGTCTGCTGCGCGGCGAGGCGCAGAAGCTCGGCCCCGTCAGCCGAGCCCATGTGACCGTCGACGAAGAGTTGGCCGGATACAGCCTTGCGTGCCGGGTGGCTCCGCAATGCGAGATTGAGCTCGAAGTGGCCGGCAAGATGCAAAAGCCTTTTTTCAAGGGGTTCGTTTTCCAGACGGGCCAAGTTCCAACGAAGTAAACACGAGGAGATCCACCATGGGTGTAATGCGAATCGGCCATGCCAGCCTGAAGGTGATGGACATGGCAGCAGCGGTCAAGCACTACCAAAACGTGCTTGGCATGAAGACGACGATGGAGGACAAGCACGGCAATGTGTACCTCAAGTGCTGGGACGAGTGGGACAAATATTCGGTTGTCCTGACGCCTTCAGACCAGGCAGGACTCAATCATCTGGCCTACAAGGTCGAGCACGATGCCGATCTTGATGCGCTGAAAAAACGCATCGAAGCCTATGGCATCAAGACCCGAATGCTGCCCGAAGGCTCCATGCCGTCCACCGGGCGCATGCTGCAGTTCAACCTGCCGAGCGGGCATGAAATGCGCCTGTATGCGATGAAGGAGTATGTCGGTACCGATGTCGGCACGACCAATCCGGACCCATGGCCCGACGACATGAAGGGTGCCGGTGCGCACTGGCTGGACCACTGTCTGCTGATGTGCGAGCTCAATCCGGAAACCGGTGTGAACAAGGTGGCGGAAAGCACCAAGTTCATGCAGGAATGCCTGGATTTTTATCTGGCCGAACAAGTCATGGTCGGACCGGGGGGCAGCATCCAAGCTGCGACATGGATGTTTCGGACATCAACACCGCATGACATTGCGTTCGTTGGCGGTCCGAAGATGGGCCTGCACCACATCGCCTTCTTCCTCGACTCGTGGCATGACTTGCTCAAAGCCGCAGACGTCATGGCCAAAACCAAGACCAAAATCGACGTGGCCCCGACCCGACATGGCATCACACGGGGCGAGACGATTTATTTCTTCGATCCGAGTGGCAATCGCAATGAAACCTTCGCAGGCCTTGGCTATCTGGCCCAGCCGGATCGACCGGTCACCACCTGGACGGAAGACCACCTCGGCAGCGGCATCTTCTATCACACCGGGGAGTTGGTGCAATCGTTCACCGAGGTCTACACCTGATTGCCGAGACCAGGAGACGACATGGATCAGACTCGTTCACCGCACAGCGTCGAAGCCCGTCTTATTGACTGGCCGGCGGCGAATAAAGCCGTCGAGGCCGCCGCGAAGGACGCGCAGGGCCTCGGTGTGCGCGTGAACATCGCGGTGGTCGATGCAGCAGGGAATCTGGCAGCGTTTTTGCGCATGCCGGGAGCCCCGCTGCATTCCATCGACATCGCGATCGACAAAGCCTACACGGCAGCCAGTTTCGGCCTGCCCACGAGCCGCTGGAGCGAGGCGTTGCTGAGTCATTCCGAAGCGGTGCGCCAGGGCATGGTGCTGCGGCCCCGCTTCATCGCCTTCGGCGGTGGCCTGCCCATCGTCGAAGCTGGCCACCGCATCGGCGGCATCGGGGTTTCCGGCGGCAGTGAAGAACAGGACGAGCAATGTGCCCAGGCCGGGTTGCAGGCGCTCGGCCTGAAACGGACCTGAACCGCCGGAAACACCATTGCCCTTGAATCCCACGCCGCACACAACGCACGCAACAACGGTCACGACTCCATCATGCTGATCACGGAACCTCAGGCGTCTGCGCAAGCAGCGAGCAGTTCTGCAACTGCCGTCAAACAGATCAAGAATTTCATCAACGGGCAGTATGTCGCTGGCCAGCAATGGTTCGACAAGCGATCCCCACAGAACAACGCCGTCATCGCCCGCGTGGCTGAGGCCAGTCGGGCTGAAGTCGACGCCGCCGTCGTCGCTGCGCACGCCGCGCTCCATGGGCCTTGGGGCCGCATGACCATTGCACAGCGGGTTGACCTGCTGTACGCCGTCGCTGACGGCATCACCCGCCGCTTCGACGACTTTCTCGCAGCCGAGGTCGAAGACACCGGCAAGCCCATGAGCCTGGCGCGGCATGTGGACATTCCCCGCGGTGCGGCCAATTTCAAGATCTTCGCCGATGTGGTGAAGAACGTGCCCACCGAGTTCTTCGAGATGCCCACCCCGGATGGGACGGGTGCCATCAACTACGCCATGCGCCGCCCGGTCGGCGTGGTCGGCGTGATCTGCCCGTGGAATCTGCCCCTGCTGCTCATGACCTGGAAGGTCGGCCCGGCACTGGCCTGCGGCAACACCGTGGTGGTCAAGCCCTCGGAAGAAACGCCGCAAACCGCGGCACTCCTCGGCGAGGTGGTGAACGCCGCAGGCGTGCCACCCGGTGTGTACAACGTGGTGCATGGCTTCGGGCCCAATTCCACCGGCGAGTTCCTCACCACCCACCGCGGCGTCAACGCCATCACCTTCACCGGCGAAACCCGAACGGGTGCCGCCATCATGAAGGCCGCCGCCGACGGTGCCCGCCCGGTCAGCCTGGAGATGGGCGGCAAGAACGCCGCCATCGTGTTCGCCGATTGCGATTTCAACGCCGCGATCGAAGGCACCCTGCGCTCGTGCTTCGCCAACTGCGGGCAGGTCTGCCTGGGCACCGAGCGGGTGTATGTCGAGCGTCCCCTTTTCGACCGCTTCGTCGCCGCGCTCAAAAAAGGCGCCGAGACCATGCAGCTCGGACGCCCGGAAGACCCAGCCACCAGCATGGGTCCGCTCATCAGCCAGGAGCACCGTGACAAGGTTCTTTCTTACTACAAGAAAGCAAAAGAACTGGGCGCAACAATTGTGACCGGCGGCGGCATTCCCGACATGCCTGGCGACCTCAAGAATGGGGCCTGGGTCCAGCCGACGATCTGGACGGGTCTGGGTGACGACTCGGTCATCGCCCGCGAAGAAATCTTCGGCCCTTGCGCCCTGGTCATGCCTTTCGACTCCGAAGACGAAGTCATCCGCCGTGTCAACGACAACGACTACGGCCTGGCCACCGCGATCTGGACCACCAATCTCTCCCGCGCCCATCGCGTGGCAGCCGCCATCGACGTGGGCATCGCCTGGGTGAATTCCTGGTTCCTGCGCGATTTGCGCACCTCGTTCGGCGGGGCCAAGCAGTCGGGCATCGGCCGCGAGGGCGGGGTGCATTCGCTGGAGTTCTACACCGAACTCAAGAACGTCTGCGTCAAGCTGTGATTGACCCGAAAGCCTGCCATGAATGCCCCACAAAATCCCACCGGCAACCCCGAGATTGCCCACACAGTCGTTGCGGGAGGCATCCGCACCAACTACCACGACTTGGGGCAGGGCTTTCCGGTGCTGTTGATCCACGGCTCAGGCCCCGGTGTTTCGGCATGGGCCAACTGGCGCCTGATCATGCCCGAGCTAGCCAAACAGGCGCGGGTCATCGCCCCCGACATGGTGGGCTTCGGCTACACCGACCGCCCTGCCGGCCAGCGCTATGACATGGACACCTGGGTGGCCCAGGCCATCGGGCTGCTCGATGCCTTGCACATCGAGCAAGCCGACCTCATCGGCAACTCCTTCGGTGGCGCGCTGGCGCTGGCACTGGCCATCCGCCATCCGCAGCGCGTACGCCGGCTGGTGCTCATGGGCAGTGTGGGCGTGGAGTTCCCCATCACGCCAGGGCTGGATGCCGTATGGGGCTACGCCCCGTCGCTGGAGAACATGCGCAAGCTGCTGGACATCTTCGCCTACGACCGCAAGCTGGTCACCGACGAACTGGCCAAGCTGCGCCATGAAGCCAGCATCCGACCCGGCTTTCAGGAGTCGTTCGCCGCCATGTTCCCCGCCCCGCGCCAGCGCTGGGTGGACGCCATGGCGAGCAAGGAGGAAGACATCCGCCTTGTGCCGCACCAGACCCTGGTGATCCACGGCCGCGAGGACCAGGTCATCCCGCTGTCCAACTCGCTCGCGCTGGCGAACTGGATTGCTCGTGCGCAACTGCACGTGTTCGGCCAATGCGGGCACTGGACGCAGATCGAGCATGCAGGCCGGTTTGCCCAGTGCGTTCGCAACTTCCTCTCCGAGGCCGGCCAGGACGAACCCCAGCCGCTCGCTTGACAACACAGCCAAACCGTCCATGACCCCTGAACTGATGATCACCCTCGGCGACGAGTTGTACAGCGCGCTCAACGCACGCAACACGCTCGAGCCCCTGACCGACCGCCGCCCCGACATGACCATCGAGGACGCCTACCGTGTGCAGCAGCGCGTGGTCGGCCGCCGCCTGGATGCCGGAGAAGCCGTCGTCGGTAAAAAAATTGGCGTGACCTCCAAAGCCGTGATGGACATGCTGGGCGTTTACCAGCCCGACTTCGGCTACCTGCTCTCCGGCATGGTCTACGGCGAAGGCCAGACGATTGCCCTAGACACCTTGATTCAGCCCAAGGCCGAAGGCGAGATTGCCTTCATCCTGAAGAAAGATCTGATCGGCCCTGGCATCACCAACGCCGAAGTGCTGGCTGCCACCGAATGCGTGATGCCGTGTTTCGAGATCGTCGATTCGCGCATCCGCGACTGGAAAATCAAGATCCAGGACACCGTGGCCGACAACGCCTCCTGCGGGGTGTTCGTGCTCGGCGACCGGGCCGTGAGCCCGCGCGCGGTCGATCTGTCCACCTGCGGCATGGTGCTGGAGAAAAACGGCGAAGTCATCGGCACCGGCGCAGGCGCTGCGGCACTCGGTTCGCCGGTCAATGCCGTGGCCTGGCTGGCCAACACCCTCGGGCGCCTGGGCATTCCCCTGAAGGCTGGCGAGGTGATTCTCTCCGGGGCTTTGGCCGCCATGGCCGTGGTCAAGCCTGGCGACAACTTCCGCGTGTCCATCGGCGGCATCGGCAGTTGTTCCGTGCGCTTTGCCTGATGATCTGGAACGGCCATGGACTTGCAGCTCTCCGGCAAAAAAGCCCTGGTGACCGGATCCAGCGCCGGCATCGGCTACGCCATCGCCCGCACGCTTGCGGCGGAGGGCGCGCAAGCCTTTTTTGCCAAGCTCGCTGCGGAGCAGGGGCAAAGCCCCGAGCAGTTCGTGCAGCATTTTTTCGAATCGGCGCGTCCCACTTCGATTCTCAAACGCCTGATCGACCCGGCTGAAGTGGCCGCCGTGGTGGCCTTCGTTTGCAGCCCGCAGGCTGCTGCGATCAATGGCGCCGCCGTTCGCGCCGAAGGCGGCGTCGTGCGCTGCATGGGTTGAGTACGACGATCCACCATCTACCGATTTATTGAAACCAAGGAAACTTCCATGACCAAGAAAATCCGTTGTGCCCTCATCGGCCCCGGCAACATCGGCACCGACCTGCTGGCCAAGCTCATGCGCAGCCCCGTGCTCGAGCCCGTGTGGATGGTGGGCATTGATCCCGCCTCGGACGGACTCAAAAAAGCTCGCGAGCTCGGAATCAAGACCACTGCAGAGGGCGTTGACGGGCTGCTGTCCCACGTCAAGGCCGACAACATTCAGATCGCCTTCGACGCCACCAGCGCCTATGTGCACAAGGCCAACTCCGACAAGCTCACAGCTTTGGGTGTGATGATGATCGACCTCACGCCCGCGGCCATCGGCCCATATTGTGTGCCCCCAGTGAACTTGAAAGAGCACATCGGCAAGCGCGAGATGAACGTCAATATGGTCACCTGCGGCGGGCAAGCCACCATCCCCATGGTCTACGCCGTCAGCCGGGTGCAGCCGGTGGACTACGCCGAAATCGTCGCCACCGTCTCCAGCAAGTCGGCCGGCCCCGGCACGCGCAAGAACATCGACGAGTTCACCCGCACCACATCAGCCGCCGTGGCCAAGGTCGGTGGCGCCAAGCAGGGCAAGGCCATCATCATCATCAACCCGGCCGATCCGCCATTGATCATGCGCGACACCGTGCATTGCCTCGCCGTGACCGAACCCGACCAGGCCAAGATCACCGCGTCCATCCACGCCATGGTCCAGGAAGTGCAAAAGTATGTCCCGGGCTATCGCATCGTCAACGGCCCGGTGTTCGACGGCAACCGCGTCTCGGTCTATCTCGAAGTCGAAGGCCTGGGCGATTACCTGCCCAAGTACGCCGGCAACCTCGACATCATGACTGCGGCAGCGGCGCGCACCGCCGAGATGTTCGCCGAGGAAATCCTCGCCGGCAAGCTCAAGCCCACACCCATCGAACCCGTAGCCGCTTGAGCGCCTTGCGTTCAAGACACCGCACAAAGGAAACGCCATGAATCTCAAGGGCAAAAAAATCACCGTCCACGACATGACCCTGCGCGACGGCATGCACCCCAAGCGCCACCAGATGACCCTGGAGCAGATGCGCTCCATCGCCAAGGGGCTGGATGAAGCCGGGGTGCCGCTGATCGAAGTCACCCACGGCGACGGCCTGGGCGGCTCCTCGGTCAACTACGGCTTTCCCGCCCACAGCGACGAGGAATACCTGGGCGCCGTCATTCCCCTGCTCAAGCACGCCAAGGTCTCCGCGCTGCTGCTGCCCGGCATCGGCACCGTCGACCATCTCAAGATGGCGCACGACTTGGGTGTTCGCACCATCCGCGTGGCCACCCACTGCACTGAGGCCGACGTGTCCGAGCAGCACATCACCCTGGCGCGCAAGCTCGAGATGGACACCGTGGGCTTTCTGATGATGAGCCATAGGAACAGCCCCGAAGGCCTGGTCAAACAGGCCAAGCTGATGGAGGGCTATGGCGCCAATTGCATCTACATCACCGACTCGGCAGGCTACATGCTGCCCGACGACGTCAAAGCCCGCATCAGCGCCGTGCGCCAGGCGCTCCAGCCCGAGACCGAGCTGGGATTCCACGGTCACCACAACCTGGCGATGGGTGTGGCCAACTCTCTGGCCGCCGTGGAGTGCGGCGCCAACCGCATCGACGCCGCCTCAGCCGGTCTGGGAGCTGGCGCCGGCAACACGCCGATGGAGGTGTTCATCGCCGTGTGCGACCGCATGGGCATCGAAACGGGGGTGGACGTGTGGAAGATCCAGGACGTGGCCGAAGACCTTGTCGTGCCGATGATGGACTTCCCGATCCGCATCGACCGCGACTCCCTCACCCTGGGCTACGCCGGGGTGTACGGCTCCTTCCTGCTGTTTGCCAAGCGTGCGGAGAAGAAATACGGCGTGCCGGCACGCGACATCCTCGTCGAACTCGGTCGCCGCGGCATGGTCGGCGGCCAGGAAGACATGATCGAGGACACCGCGCTGACCCTGCAGCGCCAGCGCCAGCAAGCCGCGCAAAAGGTGGCTGCATGACCCTGCCTGCGCAAGCCATCGCCGATCTCGCCCGGCATCTCGACACCTGCGCCAGCCAGGCACGCGACACTGTCAAAATCACCGACGCCCATCCTGAGATGGACTGGGACGACGCCTACGCCATCCAGGACCACATGCGTCGCCAGCAGCTGCAGCGCGGCGCCCGCCTGGTGGGCTACAAGGCTGGTTTGACCTCACACGCCAAGATGCGTCAGATGGGGGTTGAGACCCCGGTGTTCGGCTACCTGCTCGACAGCTTCGTGGTGGCCGACGGCGGTACGTGCAAGACGGCCGAACTCATCCATCCCAAGGTCGAGCCGGAGATCGCCTTCGTTACCAAGGCCGAACTCAAGGGGCCACGCTGCCATATCGCCGCGGTGCTGGCGGCCACCGACTTCGTCATCCCCGGCATCGAAGTCATCGACAGCCGCTACCGCGACTTCAAGTTCGACCTCAAAAGCGTCATCGCCGACAACACCTCCGCAGCGCGCTTCGTCATCGGCGGCCAGCCGATGACGGTGCAGGGCCTGGACTTGCGCACCGTCGGCGTGGTGCTGGAGAAAAACGGCGAGCCTATGGCCTTCGGTGCAGGCGCTGCAGTGCTCGGTCACCCTGCGGCGGCTGTCGCAGCACTAGCCAATCACCTCGCCGCACGCGGCGAATCCATCCCCGCCGGCAGCCTGATCCTCTCCGGCGGCATCACCGAGGCCGTGGCCGTGCAAGCCGGCGATTGCGTGAGCCTGCGCGTGCAGGGCATGGGAGCGACGGGGATGCGATTCGTCTAGTTGTTTCAAGTGATCGTTCATTCAATCCAACAAGAGGAGACTTTGATGAAGATGAGAGGAAAGCTTTGTTTGGCATTTGCAGCCGCCGCGGTCAGCGTGACATCGTTTGCGGCAGGCCATTATGTTCCCGGAGTTGAGGGAATTCAGGCGGCGTCGGTACCACCGCCCGGGATTTACTATCTTGGATATTTAGTCAATTACAACATCAATGAAATATCGGGAGCCCCTGGTGACAACACCGGAACGGTGTCGGTCTTGGCAAACCGTGGTGTTTGGATCAGCAGCCACAAGTTCCTGGGTGCGGACTACGGCATGGAGGCCATTGCCCCTATACAAGCAAATTCGCTGACATTGAATGGCATCGGTTACAGTGGGACAAGCAGAGGGCTCGGGGACATTTATCTGGGGCCAGTCGTGTTGGGCTGGCACGGCTCAAATTGGGATGGAGTTTTTGCGCTCGGCGAATGGCTGGACAATGGAAGCTATTCTGCAACCAACCCATCGTCAGTCGGTTTAGGCTACAAGTCGACGATGCTGACCCTTGGCGGCACTTTTTACCCGGACGTCAAAAAAGAGTGGTCTGCCTCCGTTCTGGCTCGCTTTGAAAAGAATGGGACGCAAAGCCAAACTGGCATTACGCCAGGCAATGGATTGTCGGTCGAATGGGGCATCGCCAAGCAAATCGGGGGCGGTAAGCAACTTGGGCTCGTGGGTTACTACCAGGATCAGACTTCGAACAATAGCGGCCCCGGGGCGAGCCCGTTGAATCCAAGGAAGAGCGCCATCGGCATTCAGTTCGATTACCCGATCCTCGATCACGGATTGTTTCTTAAGTTTGCTGGTTACACCGAATATTCCGCAAGCGGCGGTGCGGTCAAGGGCAATCTGCTGCGCATGACCATCGTCAAGGCGTTTTGACTTTTATGACCTGAGTGCCATGAATCTTGGCGCTCAGGCATTCGGAGAAATTCATGCCCATAGTGCATCTTTATATTCTTGAAGGCCGTGACGACGAGAAGAAAGAGCGCCTTATTGCAGAAGTCAGTGGGGCTATTCACCGCACCATCGACGCACCCATGGAGTCCATTCGCGTCTTGATCATTGAAATGCCCAAGGAGCATTTCGGAATCTCTGGGCAGAGTGCAAAAAAACGCGAAAGGTAATTTTCATCGAAGCGCAAGTATTACACCCGAATCGATCGGATTCTATTCCAATTTATTAAGAATGCTCACCGATTTTTGTAGTTAGTATCTGATCGCTCTTGGCGCGACTGCACTGATCTTCACTGTTCATTCTTGGCAGGCCTCAGCGTGCTGTCCCAGAGATAGCCTTGCTAAGGCGAGCGAGCTTCTCGAGGATGGACTCGGCGATAGCCGCCCATGCGAATAGCTTGCGTGCTGGTTCCAGTCGGTGGCGAACTGCTCGATGCGCCGCCGCAGATCCGCGACGGAGTCGAACGAGCCCTGAGGAACGCCTGAATGCCGATTTCAAACAG
The DNA here is from genome assembly GCF_054608695.1 of Thiomonas sp. Lineage (NCBI taxonomy): Bacteria > Pseudomonadati > Pseudomonadota > Betaproteobacteria > Burkholderiales > Thiomonas > Thiomonas sp. The sequence goes on along the minus strand of NZ_JBTRXV010000040.1, from coordinate 15,568 downwards.
GTCATGTGCAAGAAGGTGCCGGTGCGCACCAAGTCCCGGCTGCAGGCAGCGACTGAAGAGCATATATGCCAGCCCGCTAGCGCCCAACGGCTCAGACCGCCGGACAGACTTGGCGGGGTCGAGGCAAGATGCCATGCTGGTTGAGCGCCGAGGTCGCTGCTTGCCGGGATGTGACGACCTTGGCGATCGCCTGGGCATCTGTATCGACAATCCGATGTGCCTGAAGCCGCGCCTACTGGCCGTAGACGCCCCAGAAGCGCTCGCGCTGCGCCTTGTTCGCCTTGACCTCGCGCAGCACCTGTTCGGTATGCCGCAGCAAGCCCTGGGCATCGACGTTGTCATCGGGGTAGAGCGTGATGCCCATGCTGATCGGGCATTGCCACAACAGCGTGTCGGACAGGGTATAGGGCACGTCCAGGTCGAGTTGCAGGCGCTCCAGCAAGGGAGCGATGTTCTCCAGGCGGTGGATGTCTTCCAGCACCAGCACGAAATCATCGGCGTCCAGCCTGACCACCAGGTCGGTCCTGCGCAGCGCGCGCCGCAGGCGCTCGGCCAGTTGCTGCAGCACCAGATCCCCCAGGGCCGTGCCATGCGCATCGTTCACGGATCGGAAGGCGTCGAAGTCGAGCCGCGCCACCGCCACTTTCGTGCCGTTGCGCCGCGCGCGGTCCAATGCGGTGGGCAACATTTCGTCCAGGGCCGCGCGGTTGAGCAGGCCGGTCAGGGCATCGCGCAAGGGGCTGCGCTCGAGCTGTCGGCGCACCTTGTCGCCAGCCAGCCGATAACCTTCCATCTGCCAGGCTTCATCGCGCCGCAGGCGCTTGTACAAGGCCGCCATCAGCGGCCGGCGCTGCGGCAGCGACAAATCGGCGGCGAAGGCCTCGAAATCGGCGGCAAACAGCGACGACGTGGTCATGATCCACAGCGGCGGCAGCCCCCAGCGGTAATACAGATCCCCGACCTCGATCATGCGGTGCTGCAGTTGCAGGGTGTATTGCGGCGCGAGCAACTCCCGGTAGTGATCCTCATGCATCTCGATGAGCTGGGCGCACTGGTCCATGCTGAGGGCGCTCAGCACGCCCCCCTGGGTGCTCAGGATCTCGACCTGCTCCTGAAAGGCGAGCGTGGGTGCCTGCGCACGGTTCAGCAACTCGGGAGCGAATTCAGCCAAGGCCTGGGCTTCGGCGTGCGTCAACTGCAAAAAATCCATCAGGATCTGCATGCTTCGCTCCAATCTGTGAAAGCTCGAGGACATCATTCGCATCACTCAGGCGAATACCCGTCTTCCAGCCAGACCCGGCTGAGCGCCTCGGTCAACTGTTGACGTGTTTCGATATACCCCGGGCTGCCCGTCCCCTGCAAGGCATGGGCGTGGTTGCGCGCCAACAGCTCCAACAAAGCCTCTTGCGGCGCGTCACACTGCGCCAGGTAGCGTTGAACCAGGCAGGGGGCGTGCACAAAGTCCTTCACCAGCTCGGGCCAGCGGACCAAGGCCACAAGCTGCTCATCCCACAACAGATAGCCCGCCAGGGCGCCGAGCGCGGTACGCGGCTGCTGCGGATCGGCGCCATAGCGGAAATCCCGAGCCCACCCTCCCAGCGCCTGCGCCGGCATCGGCCGGGCAATGCCATACCCCTGGCCATGGTCGGCGCCAAGAATCGCCGCAGCCTCGATCAACCCCTCGTTCTCGAGCCCCTCCACCGTCACCGGGATGTTGAAGGCGTGCGCCAGGCGGGTGAGGTGGCAGATGAACTCCAAGGCGCGCATGGGCCTGTCCAGGGCGCTGCGGACCAGGCCCTGGTCGATTTTCACGGCATCGAAGGCCATGTGGTCCATGCGCAGCAGCGAACTGTAGCCCGAGCCCAGATCGTCCTGCACGATCCGGATGCCTGCCCGCTTGAATTCCGCGATGCGCGCATCACGCTTCCGGATGTCGATGGGATCTTGCGTTTCCAGGATCTCCAGTTGCAAGGTGCTCGCCGGCAGCCCCCAGCGGAACAGCGTCTCGAACACACTGTCCCGATAGATGTCCTGCGTCAGTCCCTCGGGAGGGATGTTGATCGCCACGGGAAACTCCAATCCCTGCGCACGCCACATGCGTACATCCTGACAAACGTGATCCAGACCCAGTTGAAACAGGCGCAGCAAACCGGCTTTGCCCAGTGCTGGCAAAAATGCAGCGGGCGCGATGCTCTGTCCATCGCTTCCCTGCAAGCGCGCCAAGGCTTCGACATGCTGCAGGCGTCCTTGCCGCATGTCGATGACCGGCTGGTACACCATGCCGATCGCCCCCAATTCGATGCGTTGCCGATACGCCTGGCGCGAATTGGACACAATCACCATGCTTTGCTCCCAGCGCAGCACCGCATGGCTCAAGGCCTGTTGAACATGCTGCAGCAAGACCCTGCGCGCCGTCGTGCTGAAAAATCCCGGCCAGCGGCTGTAAATCCCGAGGATGGCGTATGCATGCCCCGCCTCGTCGAGCAGCGGCACCGCCGCCGAGGAACGAAATCCGAGCCGCACACCCTCGGCCTGCCAGGGGCGCAGCGTCAAGTCCAGCCCGAAGGTTTCGCTGACCTCGATCTGCGCACTGCGCCAGGCCCGTCCCGCCGGGTCTTGACTTGCCGCGCTGTCGGCGCAGGCTTGGATCCAGGGCACATGATGACTTTGCAAGGCCTCGGCATATTGCTGGCCATCCTCACCGCCAAAAGCTTCGATCTGCAGGAAACCCAGCGCATCGGGTCTCGCGAACAAACAAGCCAGCACCCCGTCGAGCGTGGACAGGGCCTCCATCGCGTCGTGCAGCAGATCCGACAGGTTGCCGGCCGCCCGAATCGCCTTGTCGATGGCCACCACAGCCGCGGCCGTTTCGACATCGACCCGATAATGACTGGTGATCTGGGCTTCGATGTCGAGCATCAGCCGCTGCAGCACGGCTTGCCCCAGGCATTCCTGTTGTTGCACATCCAGACCGCTGGCCGGCAGCAGACGGCGGATCTCCAGGTGGTAGAGGTGGTACGCCTCCAGCAGCGATGGCAGATCGACCCCCACCATCTCGTGCACGCGCCCCACGCGCAGGGCCCGCTCGAAGTGCACCTGCGCCGTCAACTCGGCGGACATCAGCAGGTCCAGATACCAGGCTTGTTTGCGCTTGAGTTGTTCCAGCTCTTGCGCATTCAGCCGCGCCAAGATGGCGGCGTTTGAAGGCCGGCGCGTCAGTTGACCATGGAAAAAACGCTCAGCAAAGATTAAATTAGCATTACTAATTAATTCTTTTATTTTTGCGAGTAATAACCCGATTTCATGACTATACGCCGAGGAAAATTCGGAAAAAAACTCGGGGG
>NZ_JBTRXV010000040.1:0-12214 GCF_054608695.1 Thiomonas sp. | reverse complement strand
CCCCCCCCCCCCCCCCCCCCGCTAACATCATCATTGGTCAAAGTCAAGCCCTCCGAGGATATTTTTTTATCTTGGCCTTGGGCCAATCACGGGTTCAGTCACGGCCGCCGCACCATGTTTTGGGTACCTTCGATCCAAGCACCGACATACCACCAATAAAGCCTCTGATCTCTCGGAGAAAGGGCGCGATCCCTTCAATTGCCGCGGGACGCCCTGACGCACCCAAGCGCATTCTGTATGCATCCATGCATAAGCTTTGATTTTGTTCGAATCAAGGCATCATGTCCAGCCATTCAACCAACAAAACCGTGAAACTGTGAAAAATCACACAGAATGGCCCAGGAACATCGATCAAGCACATGGCCCAGCATCCCACTGAATCGCGTTCTCGGTTCTCATGCTCGATGGATGGCAATCACCTCGGCAGGACGTCCTGGAGTTGGGTCTCACCACACCGATCGCCCTTGCGCGATCAGGGATCATGCTGGCGCCCAGGGACTCACGCCGGATCTGGGCAACACATCGCAGGCGTGCGTTGGGATTTCTGAAGCCGCATCCAACTCCGGCCTTCCCCACAGATACCCCTGCCCCCAGTCCACGCCGATGGAACCCATGAGGTCGCGCATTTCTGGGGTTTCGATCCCCTCGGCGATGGTCAGGATGCCCAGTTCCCGGGCCATGGCCTGGATCGACTTGACCATGACTCGGGCCTTGGGATCGGTGACGGCGCGTTGCACCAGCTCCATCTCAATTTTCAGGTACTTCACTGGCAGATTGAGCAGATACAGGAAGGACGAATAGCCGCTGCCAAAATCGTCCACGGCCAACTCGAAGCCGAAGTCCAACAAGGGCTGCAACATGGCTAGGGTTTCCTTGGGGTGACCAAGGATCTGCCGTTCGGTGATCTCGATGACCACGGGCTTGGCCGAGCCTTGTGTCTGACCACAGGCGACACACTGCGACCGCGCTGCGTCCAGCAAACCCTGCACGCAATCGGGACGCGATAAAAAATCTGCCGAGCAGTTGATCAGATGCTTCATCGGAAGGCCGCCGCCGCGGGTGCGCTTGCCACAGTGCTCAAGCGCCAGATGCGAAACCACCGCATCGATGCGGTGCTCCAGGCGCAGCCGGTGTGCTGCGCCGATGAAGTCTGCGGCAGGCATGACCTCTCCACTGGGCGTCAGCATCCGGGCGAGGGCTTCTTGCCCGACGGTCTCGCCGGTCCGGAGATCCACCAGCGGTTGATACGCCGCGCGAACCCGGCCCCCATCCAGGGCACTTTGAATCCGCGCTCCGTGCGACAGAATATGGCTCTCCTGGGCTTCCAATCCCTTAACCCTGTTACGACCGCTGCGTTTGGCGTCATAAAGCAGGGAATCCAGTCGTCCGATGAGCTGCGCGGGCGTGCACGCCGCCCCCGACCATGCGGCAATCCCGAAGCTTGCCGTGACGTGGATGGTGTGCGGGCCATGCGTCACACGCATGACAGCAACAGCTTCGCGCAGGCGTTGGGCCGTCTGATGGGTTCTTTCCAGGTTTTGTCGCGGCAGCAGGATGAGAAACTCCTCCCCACCCCAGCGCGCGACGGCGTCGCCCTGGCGGACATGCTCGCGCAAAAGATCCGCAACACGCAACAAAACGCTATCGCCAGCAGGATGACCATAGGAATCATTGACGAGCTTGAAGTGATCCAGGTCCATCAAAACCAAGCCAAAGCCCTCTCCCGTGCGCTGTGCGCGGGCGAACTCGTCCGATAAGGCCTGTTCGATGCCACGGCGGTTGAGCAAACCGCTCAATGGATCGGTGATGGCTTGGTTTTGGCTGGTTTGGATTTGCGCCTGCAAGGCGGCTTGACTGGCTTCGCGGGCAGTTTCAGCTTCGCGCAGTCGGTTCAATCCCAAACGCAAGAGTGCTGTCCCCAGGAGGCCCATCACCACGAGAATGGCCGCCATGGGCGCCATGTTGCGCAACCAAGTCGAAACCAATGCCGCATAAGGCAAGGAGACACCGACGATGAGTGGCCATTCTGGAACGCGCAGGAAAGTGCCAAAAACGGGACCCCTGGATGCTGTCGGCATGCCGACATAAGTGCCTTCAAGCGCATCGGGATGCTGGTTCAGCGACCGCGCCAAAATGCCCGATTGGGCGTAGCCATAGCCCAGTTGGGTTGGGCTCGGATTGCGCATCTGCAAGAGATGGTCGCCCTCGCGGAGAACAACGATGACGGTGGCGGGATAGGGACTGCGTACGTCGCGCAGGATGCTTGGGTCAATATTGGGATGAACCAGCACGATCCACGAGGCCTGACCGATCGGGTGCAGCAAGCGGTGGATATTGGCTGCAAGAAAGACGCCTGGATGGTGGGGCGCTGGTGCGGGAGCGGTCAGGCAATCATTGGCCTGTTCCGGGCAGCCTCGCCAAGCTGCGCGGGTTTGAGGTGTCAGTTGGGGATTGAGGCTGGGATAGACCCAGGGCGCACCGACCGTGACCAAGGGACGGCCCCGAGCGTCAAGCAAGACGACGTTGCGGTAGGTGCTGCGCTGATGCAAGAGTCCCAGCAGGATGGGGATTTCTGGGCTGGAAGATGCCTGCTGCAATGCATGCTCGGTTAGCTCAAGCTGCCTGGCATACGCACTCAGCTTGTTGCGAAGATTGACGGTGTATTCGCTCGCATAGGCTTGCAGCAAGGTCAGGACGTTGCGCTGAACCGCCGCCCACTGGTAGTAGCCCGATACGCCGAGGATGGCTAGCAGCACAGCCAGGCCCAAAATCCATAGCCGGATGACCAAGGTGCTTGATGTTTTCCGAATCGGATCGGGCGAGGCGAAGAGGGTGGCGGTCATCATTCGGCGGCGTCCATCTGAGCACTTCGAGGGGGGTGACCAATGCAGCGGATGGGACTGCGTAGAAGTTGCTTGATTGTCCGCGCGAACGACAGCTCGCCACTGTGAGAAATTTCACACAATCGCCCAATGATTGGGGACTTGCTTGGAAGTTCCGCTTGACGTCCCGATTGGGAACCTCAGCGCGCTCCGTTAATGCTCACCTGGTTTGCGACCTCCTGCTCGAAATCGGCCGGCAACGTGGCGTAGGGGCCGGGATTCAGGAGGCGTGTGGCATGCGCATGCACAAAGGCGTGTGCGCATGGAGCACATACACAACCGCAGTCCGGGGGCATGAGCGTTCAAAACGCACGCGTGTTCATCGCCGGCTTGTTGCACGACTTGTTGCGCGGGAACGCAGCAGCGATGACCATAGGCATGAAGGTTAGGAGGTGGAGCCAGCCAATAGGCGCAGCGCCAAGGATGGCCCAAGTCATTGCGCCCATGGAAGCTTGCCCGTATCCTGCTGGGAGCATGCGGCACGGCGCCGAATTGGCGCGCAGGTCATGCATAAACGGGAGACAACAACGATGCACAAGGAACGCGTAGCCCTCGTGGGCCTGGGACGGGTGGGTTCGATTTTTTTGGATGTGCTGCTCAAGCAGCAAGACCAGGCGGTGGACATCGTGGCGGTGGCGGAAGTCAACCCGGACACACCTGGATGCATGACGGCTCGCAGCCTGAGGATTCCAGTGCTGACGGTGGCAGAATTGCTGCAGCGCAACGGCGATCTGGACATCGTCTTCGATCTCACCGGCGTGGCAGCCGTGCGCCGGCAATTACGCGAAGGGCTGGCTGCCGCGCACAACGACCATACGGTCATCGCCCCGGAGAATGTGGCACGCCTGATTTGGGCCCTCGTGGTGCCAGGTGTGGAACTCCCCGATGTGCATGCCCATGAGGGCTATTGAGCGCCCCCAGGGTCGGCTCGCCGACCCGCCCCCCGTGGGGGTCAAGGAAATTTGGGGCGGCCCTGCGTTTCCTTGAGAGCGTCCCAAGATGGATGTTGTTTGATCGCAACTTGAACAAGCCTCACCCGATGCATGGCACTGTAAAAAAGCCACGGCGGGGAGTCCTCGCTACAGGTACAGGTGAAGCCATGGGAACCTCCTGATCCCGCACAGACTGCTTTGTGATGGAGAACGGATTTGTCCCGCGCTGAACGCCTGCTCGCCCTGATGCAAGTCCTGCGCCGCCAGCGGCAGCCGGCCCGTGGGATGGGGCTGGCCGCCGAACTCGGCATCAGCCTGCGCACGCTCTATCGGGACATCGCGTCCCTGCGCGCCCAGGGCGCCCACATCGATGGCGAGCCGGGCATCGGCTACGTCCTGCGGCCCGGCTTCCTGCTGCCCCCGCTGATGTTCTCCGCGGAGGAGATCGAGGCCCTGGTCCTGGGCTCGCGCTGGGTTGCCGACCGCGCCGATTCCAGCCTTGGCGATGCCGCGCGCAATGCCCTGGCCAAGATCGGTGCCGTCCTGCCCGCAGACCTGCGCCATGAACTCGACAGCTCGGCACTGCTGGTCGGCCCCGGCACCCCCATGGCGGTGGGTGATGCGGAATTGCGCCGGATTCGCCAAGCGATCCGCATGGAACGCAAGCTCGATATTCACTACCGCGACCTCCAAGACAAGCTGTCGGTGCGAACGATCTGGCCCTTCGCGCTCGGCTTCTTCGAGCAGGCCCGGGTCATCGCGGCCTGGTGCGAGTCGCGCCAGGCATTCCGGCATTTCCGCACCGACCGGATCGTCAGCCTGCAGGTCTGCGACACCCGCTATCCGCGCCGGCGCCAGGCGCTGATGCAAGACTGGCGCCAGATCGAAGGCATTCCTATGCAGTAAGACTGCTGCCAGAAACTGGCAGGGGTGGTTTCTAGGATGGGGGCAAGTGATTCATGCCCTCCGCGCTCAACGCAGACGGCATGGTCCTGAGTCTTCATCCTTGACCCCACTGCGGAGCCACACCATGCCCAGCCCCAACTTCTGCATTCTGTATGTCGACAGCCCAGCGGTCAGCGCCGCCTTCTACGCGGGCCTGCTCGGCCTGACACCTGTCCAGGCTTCACCGACTTTCGTCCTGTTTGCGCTCGACTCGGGCGTCATGCTGGGGCTGTGGTCGAAACACGCGGTCGAGCCGGCCGCAACGGCGCTCGGCGGCGGTGCCGAACTCGCCTTCGCGGTGGGCGATGCCGAGGCCGTCGCCGCCATGCATGCCGACTGGTCCCGGCGCGGACTGACCATCCTGCAAACGCCGGTGCGGATGGATTTTGGTGCGACGTTCGTGGCGCAGGACCCGGACGGTCATCGGCTGCGGGTGTTTGCACCGAGCGCAGCGTGAACCGCAACTGGATCGCCGTCGCCTCGGCGGATCATGTGCGCCGGGGCCGCGCCGAAGGCTTCATGCAGGTCTGCCACGGCAAGGCGGCGCCCTTGCGCCGGATCCAGCCGGGTGACCCGGTTGCCTACTACTCGCCCACCGCGCAGTTTCAGGCGAAGACCAAGTTGCAGGCCTTCACCGCCATCGGCATGGTCAAGCCAGGCGCGCCCTACCCGGCGGACATGGGCGGAGGGTTCTGCCCTTTCCGGCGGGACGTGCACTGGCTGCAAGCCCGCGAGGCCCCGATCCAGCCCCTGCTCGATCGCCTCGCCTGGACCTCGGGCCAGCGCAACTGGGGCTACACGTTGCGCTTTGGGTTGTTCGAGGTGTCCGCGCAGGACCTGCAGCTCATCGCCGAAGCGATGGGTGCTGTTGGGCCAGCATGAGCTTGGTCATCGGGTCGGCCATGGGATCCGATCAGACCATCACGCGGTTCGGCTCACCTCGCGCGGAATGGCCTCGGCCAGGAAGTCATAGACGCGCCGCACCACCCCGCTGGCACGCACCTCGCGGTGCACGGCCAGCCAGCAGGGCAAGGGCGCAATCCGCAGATCCGGCAGCACGGCTTGCACACCCGGCCAGTTGCGCAGGGTGTAGGCCGCAACAAACCCGATGCCCGCCCCCGCCGCCACGAGCTGGGCGTAGGCGACTTGATCGTCGGTGCGCACCGCAAAGTGTTCGCGCGTAATCGTCACCCCCAGGCGCGCAAACCCTCGCAGGATGGTGTCGTCGTGGTCGTAGCCCACCAGGCGATGCCGCAGCAGATCCTCCGGCTTGTTGGGCGTGCCGGCGCGTTCCAGGTAAGACGCATGGGCAGCCGCGGTCAGCGGGATGTCGGCCAGCTTGCGCGCGATCAACGCGCCTTGCCGTGGCCGCACCATGCGCACGGCAATGTCCGCTTCGCGCTCGAGCAAGTTCGAGAGCTGGTTCGAGGCGACGAGTTCGACGGCGATGCCGGGTTCGGCTTCGCGCAGCGCAACCAGCACGGGCGGCAGCAACCAGCTCGCCGCCACCTGGCTGCTGCTGAGGCGCACCGTCCCGGTCGTGGCATGGCGCTGAACCTCCAAAGACCGTGACAAGGCATCGGCCCCCAGCTTCATCTGCCGCGCGGCGTCGATCATCGCCAGCGCCGCGGCCGTGGGCGTCAAGCCACGCCCGGTGCGCTCGAACAACGGCACGCCGAGCTGCGCTTCCAGTTCGGCCATGTGGCGGCTCAGGGTGGGTTGATGGGCCCCCAGCCGGCGCGCAGCCTCCATCAGGCTGCCGGCATCGATGACCGCCAGAAAGCTGCGGATGAGGGCCCAGTCGAAGGATGGTTGTCCCATGCGAAAGTGTAGAGCTCGATTGCGGATGGGCACAGTTTTCAGATGAAGCCGGACTGCCTAGACTGACCTTTCCATGAACACGCCCAGAGGAGTCGCAATGCCCCCATCCGAGAAGACCGCCTTGATCCTGGGTGCCAACGGGCGCTTCGGGCAGGCTGCGGTGGCGGCGTTCGCCGCTGCGGGATGGACGGTGCTGGCGCAGGCGCGGCATGGATCGGCCGATCCGCTGCCTGCGGGCGTGATGGCTCTATCCACCCCGCTGGATGCAGGCCGGGACTTGGCTGCCCAGGCTGCGGGTGCGTCCGTGGTGGTCTACGCCGTCAATCCGCTGTATACGGCGTGGCGCGAACAGGCCTTGCCCCTGTTGCGGCTGGGCATGGATCTGGCGCAGCGCCTGGACGCGCTGTTGATGCTGCCGGGCAATGTCTACAACTTCGGCGCGGGCATGGCGCCGGTCCTTGACGAACACACGCCCGAGCGACCGACCACGGTCAAGGGGCGCATGCGTTGCGCCATGGAAGCCGAACTTGCCGCAAGCGCCTCGCGGGGACTGCGCAGCGTGGTGATCCGCGCCGGGGACTTCTTCGGCTGCGGCCATGGTTCCTGGTTTGACCTGATCATCGCCAAGTCGCTGGCGCGCGGCAAGTTGGTCTATCCAGGGCCGGTGGATGTTCCGCATGCCTGGGCCTATCTCCCGGATCTGGCGCGTGCCTTCGTGGCGGTGGCCGAACGCGGTGATCGCCAAAGTTTGGCGCGGCTGCAGTTCGCCGGGTACACGCTCACGGGTGCGCAACTGCTCGGTGGCATCGAGGCCGCGGCCATGGACCTCGGCATCCGCCCCGTCCAGGGCTTCAAGCGAGGCTCCATGCCCTGGGGTGTCGTTCGCCTCGGGGGCCTGGTGGTGCCGATGTGGCGGGAGGTGGCGGAGATGGCGTATCTGTGGCGGGTGCCGCATGCGCTGAATGGCACGGCGCTGAGACGACAGATTGGTCCTGTGCAGGACACCCCCCTCCCCGTTGCCTTACGACAGGCGCTGATCGACCTCGGTCTTGCCCAAGGCGACAAGGCCGGCGCCACGGTTGTCTGACCGAGGTTGCCGTGAGATCCGCCCCTGTGCAAATGGGTGTGGCCGAGATGCCCTTCAGCCCATCAACCTGCCCCACCCACAACGGCAGGCGCCAGCGGCAGCTCGATCCCGCGCCGTGGCTTCGCCCAGCGCAATGTCTTCGGCACCATCGTGCCGGTGACCGTTGGCGGCGCGACCGCTGGGCTACGATCCAGGCGTCCTCGGAGTCCAAGGCATCCCCGGCTCATGTTCCCACTCGTCCCCCCCACCCTGACCTTCCATGAAGTCCACCATCCAGGCCATCCCTGTACCTTCCAGCACGGAGATCGGCCGCCATGTGGCCGGCGCGGATTTCATGGACTGCTATGCGCTGCCGATCGATCCGGGGTCACCCTCGGCATTGGCGATTTTTCTGGGGATGGCATCGCGCACGCCGGGCTGGGTCAACCGTCTGATGGCCATCCGCAATCGCATGGTTGCCATGGTTGGCTTGAAGCATCTCGGACATCTCAACGCGATCAACCCGTCCAAATCGCCGAGCGACTACCGGGTGGGAGACCGGGTGGGGATTTTCACGATCCTGCATCTGAGCGCTGACGAGGTCATCCTGGGCGACTCGGACAAGCATCTGGATGTCAAGGTTTCCGTCTGCAAGGTCGCTGAAGCCGGCCGCAACGCGTTGGCGGTCTCCACCGTGGTGCATATTCACAATCTGCTGGGACGCGTCTACATGCTGTTCGTCGGACCGATCCACAAGCGCATCGTTCCCGCCATGCTGTCGCGGCTGGAGACTGGGCAATCTGCGGCGCCCTGAGAACTTGCCATGGATGGCATCGTCATCCGGCCGATGATCGAACATGCAGGGGCGGTGCCGCGCATCGCCGCGTGGTTCTTCGAGGAGTGGAGGCTCATCTATGGCGGTGAGACCCAAGCCTCGGTGCAACGCCGTATCGAAAGCTGGCTCACGCAGCGGCAGATCCCAACCGCTCTCGTTGCACTTTCCGGGAACCAGGTCGTCGGGACCGTGGCCTTGAAGGAGCAGGAATTGCCGCAGTTTCCGGAATCGCCGTGGTTAGCTGGCCTATACGTCGTGCCGGAGTTTCGTCGCCACGGCATCGGCGCGCTGCTGGTGCAGGCGGCAGAACGCGAAGCCGCCTCGCTCGGGGTTGAGCGGCTCCACCTCTATACCCCGGGTTCGCAGCAGTTCTATGCACGCCTGGGTTGGTCGGTGCTGGGGCATCGCCTGCTTCCCGGCGGCATGGTTGCCGTCATGTGCAAACAGGTCGGGGTGAGCAATGTCCGGCATTGAGACCGGATCTTGCGCCTGCGGCGCCGCCCGGTTCGAGGTGAATCAGCGGCCCAGGAGCGTCATCATTGCCATTCGATGGCACCGGGAGCCGTCGTCTTGGATTGCCGACTCATCCTGCCTCCTGGCCTGGCAGGCCCAGCATTGGATAGCCCAAATGGGACCACTCGTTGATCGAGCCTGGGTACACACGGACTTGCTGGTCGCCCACCAGTCGGGTCAGGATGAACCAGGTGCTCGCGGCGTATTGGCCCGTGTTGCAGTAGGCAATCATCGGACCGCGTTCGGACAGACCCACCAAGGGCAGGAGGGCCCGGTACTGGGCCGCACGCAGAAACCGGGCTGATCCGTCCTTGGCCGTTCGATACAACACCGAAGGTGGCAAGGAGCGCGCTCCTGGGATGCGTCCAGCTTCGGTCGCCACGATACTTTGCTCGACCCCCACAAATTGGGCCATGGGTCTGGCATCGACGAGGATGGGACGCCCCGGATGTTTGCTCGCCGCCAGCACTTGCTGCGTGGTGGCCACCAGTTTCATGTCGGCAGGCTTGGCGACCCAATGTCCGGATGTCATCGGCGCAATGGCATCCGTATCCACCGGATAGCCGGCGGCGATCCATGCATGCGTCCCGCCGTTGAGAATGGCGACCTCATCGGCCGGCATGCCGAAGACTTGCAGCGCGTAAGCCAGGTAGGCCGCTTCCTGGAGTGATGAAGCGTCGTCTCCCGTTGGAACAAGGACCACGGGCTTGTCAGCTTCGAGCTGAGAAGCTTGCATCACGGCCTGAAAATCCGACGAGGTCGGCAGCAGAAAATCGACCTTGTGACCGTCGATGTCGCGCTTGTCCCGAATCGCCCAGAAATTGACAGACAAGGCGCCTGGCACATAGCCCCCGACCTTGCTCAAGACTTTTTTGCCGCCTTCGGTGTTGAATGTGGGGTCGCTGGTCAAGCTGTTGATGTCGTCGCGGATATCGACGATCTGGACAGCCTTGGCGTGATCGTGCAACCACTGCACGGAGACCAAGGGCCCCGGAAGCCCGGCTGCGTACGCAGCCGGGCAGCATGCGGCCGAGAGCACCAATCCGAGGCATGGAGCGACCGAGCGCAGCAGGGGGTTGAAAAAGGCCATGGTGTCAGTCTCCATTGAAGAAAGTTGAGTACCGAGAGCGGCTGGGCCAAGCCTCTTGGCTTCGCATGCTCCATGCGGATTTCACTTCAGAGCGTCGCCCTTGGGTTCGCTGTAGCCGTAGTCCTTGAACAACGTCCGCCCTTCGGCGCTGGTCATGAGCTTGACGAAGGCTGCGCCGGCCAGGATGGTTTGTGGTGACGTCGCGATGAGGTGCGAGTGATGGTCAGACAGGCGAACTCAAAAGGCATTCGAAGTATTCGTATGAGTATATCGTATTGGTACTTGTCAAATCGGCCGCCGGATGATGCGCGGGGTACCCCGGTGTGCGTTTGTGCAATCTCGCGGCGGAACAAGGATCCACAAAAAAGCGGCCCCGAAGGGCCGCGCAAGCGAGGATTGTGACGGTCAGTCGTCCACCCCGAGGATGATGTGTGAAGCCTTGATCAAGGCGCATACGTGCAGGCCAAGCTGGAGGCCCAGGTGACGGGTGCTTGCGGGCGTGATCATGACGACCAACTCGCCGCCACCACTCAGCTCGATGGAAATTTCATCATTGACGACCCCGGGGACAATGCGGCTGACTTGGCCGCAGAGCCGATTGCGGGCCGATGTTTTCGTACAGTCTTGTGGGGTGCACAGAATGGGCCAGGACGCCTTGATCATCGCCCATGCGGGTGTGTCGGGCTCCAGGCCGAGACGGCGCATGCTGTCCAAGGTGATGATCGCGATAAGCCGCTCTCCTCCGGGCAGTCGCAGGACCACCTCGGCATTGACGGCGCCGGGCGTGACGACCTCGATCGTGCCGTGCAGCACGTTGCGTGCGCTGGTTCGCATGTGGACCTCCGTTGGAATCAGGGTGATGGCTTGATCTCGAATCGATACGCCGCGTGGCAGGCTACGCAGTTGGATGTGACGTCTGCCAGGGCCTGGAATGCAGGGCCGACCTGGCCCGTCGCTGCGGTGTTTTGCAGTTGCACGACGAACAGCTCTGATTGGCGGTGAAAAGCCATGCCGATCTGCTGCATCCCGGCAGGCATATCGCGATGCATGAGCCGCATCTGCCGGGAACCCATGACACTCAGGCCCAGGTGCATCTGGGCAATGCGGGCCGCCTCAAGCCATTGACGCTGGCCCATCTTGCGTTCGATCGCTGCCATGGCCTGCAGGTGATCGCGCATCAGTGCGAGTTCATGCAGGTAGGCAGCCTTCGGCAACGGCACCACCAGCCGAGTGTCCACATTGCCGGCAAAGGACATGCCGCATGGCAGTAGAGATAGCAGGATGAAGAAGATGGGGCTGCGGCAAACGTACGGGATAAGCATCAAACTCACTCGTGATGTTTGATTGAATATAACGAACACGTCATTCGAGAGCAACCAAGGCCCTCCAAATTCCGTCTCTTTGCACGCAAAACGCCAACATCCACCCCTGGCTTTGCAGGCTTGAGGTGGGTTCAGAGAACGACCGTTTTTGATGTGAAGTGTGAAAGGAGCATGTATGCCGAGCAAGAAACACCAACAATGCACTGCTGCCGATGCTGTGCAAAGGACGCTGCCCACCATTCCGTCGGACTGGCTGGATCAGCTCGTGACGGGGCCGATGACGGCGGCTGCCGTGGAAGACACCGTCCAGGCGTTCAGGAAGGCGCTCATCGAGCGCGCCATGGGAGCCGAGCTATCGCACCACCTGGGGGCTATGCGCCTGGGGCCGACAAACCCGAAGGTGCCGGCAACCAGCGCAACGGCACGAGCGGCAAGACGGTGCTGACCGACACAGGGGCGCTGCGCATCGAGGTGCCGCGAGATCGCCAGGGCTCGTTCGACCCGCGGCTCATTCCCAAGCACGCGCGGCGCTTTGCCGGGTTCGACGATAAGATCGTGGCGCTGTATGCGCGCGGCATGACGCTGCGCGAGATCCAGGCCTTCGTGCAGGAAGCCCACGGCGTGGAGGTCTCCCCCCGAGTTCGTCAGCAGCGTGCCGACGCCGTCATGGCCGAGGTCGGCGCCTGGCAGGCTCGGCCGCTGGAGCGGCTGGACCCGGTGGTGTTCTTCGACGCCCTGCGGGTGAAGATTCGCGAGGACGCCGTGGTGCGCAACAAGGCCGTGTACCTGGCGCTGGGCATCCTGCCCG
>NZ_JBTRXV010000039.1:0-36668 GCF_054608695.1 Thiomonas sp. | reverse complement strand
CGCCTCGGGCGGTCTGCGGCGTTGCAAATCCGCGCCATAGCTTGGGCTATGGCTGTGGTTTGCGCCTTGCATCCCATCCCGATGCAAGGCGCGCTGCATCACGGGAACTTGTTCAGCGTCGCCTTAGGGGCGTTTGTCGCGTTCGGCTACACCAGCCGCCCCGGCGCGAAGCGCTCGCGCAGGCTCTGGATGGTGGATGGCTCGCCGCGCACCTTGAAGATGGCGCCGGTTTCGTCGGCGTGTTCGCCCAGGACTTCGCACTGCGCGTAGATGTCGCGGCGCAGTTGCTGCGCCGACCAGGGCAGGTGCAGCTCGGCTTCGACCAGATCCTTCTGAAAAAACGCCACGATGCTGTGGTGCAGCCGGGCCACGTCGTCGGCGCGGCGCGCGCTCATGACGACGCAGGCGGGGTACTTGGCGCGCAGTTCGGCTTCGCATTGGAGCTGTGCCTGGGCATCGCCGACGTGGTCGATCTTGTTGAACACCCGAATGCGCGGCACGTCGTGGGCGCCGATTTCGGCCAGAACCTCGTCGGTGACCTGGAGTTGGCGCTCGAACCCGGGGTCGCTGGCATCGATCACATGCAGCAGCAAGGACGCGTCCAAGGCCTCGTCCAGCGTGGACTTGAACGACGTCACCAGGCCGTGCGGCAGGTTCTTGATGAACCCCACGGTGTCGCTGACCAGCACCCGCGGCACGCTCTCGGGGTGGAGGGCGCGCACGGTGGTGTCGAGGGTGGCGAACAGCTTGTTGGCGACGAGCACTTCGCTGCCGGTCAGCGCCCGCATCAAGGTGGATTTGCCGGCGTTGGTGTAGCCCACCAGGGCCACGCTGGCGAGGCCGTGGCCCTGCTGACGGCGCGCCCGCTGGGTCTGGCGCTCCACAATCATGGCGTCGATGTCGAGTTGCAGCTCGGCGATGCGATCGCGAATCTTGCGCCGGTCGAGTTCGGTATGGGACTCGCCGGCGCCGCGCCCGCCGGTGCCGCTGCGCTGCCGGCCCTGCGGCCCGGCCAGCTTGGCCGCCTCGCGCAGGCGTGGCGCCATATAGCCGAGGCGGGCGATTTCCACCTGCGCGCGGGCGGCGCGGGAGCGGGCGTTGCGATGAAAGATTTCGAGGATGACCATGGTGCGGTCCATCACATCGCAACCCACGGCTTTTTCCAGATTGCGCGCCTGGGAAGGGGAGATTTCGTGATCGATCAACAGCACCTCGATGCCGTCGGATTCCGGGTCGGTGGCGTGGCCTGGGCCGTCGCCCCGCGTGAGGCCGGCATGGCTGTCGACGTAGTCGCGAATCTCATCGCGCTTGCCCGCCCCGAGATAGGCGGTGGTGTCGAAGCTGGCGCGCTTTTGCACGAACGTGTGGACGACCTTGTACCCCAGGGTCTTGGCCAGATCGCGCAGTTCGGTCAGCGAGGATTCGAATTCGGAATCGCTGACATTGGGCAACTGAACCGCGGCAACAACGGCGTCAAGGGGTTTGTCTTGGTTTTCTGGTTGCATGCTGCGCTGACTTCTCTCAAGGAAACGAAGGGCCGCCCCCGAGTTTTCTTGCCCCCCGGGGGGCTCGAAGGGGAGGTCGAATCGTAGTGGCCATCGTTGGCGCAGCGATCCGAAGGCCCTGGAGACGAGCCCGGGTCAGCTCCGAGCCAGCTTCGAATGCGAGCCATTCGGTCTTCAGCCAGAATGCACGGTGTTTCATCCCCCTCGGGGGCGCCCACGACAACCCAAAGGAGATTCAACCATGCCCGCCATCCGCATCGACCTGTTCGAGGGCCGCGGCCCCGAGGTGAAAAAGCAGCTCGTCGAGAACGTCACCCAAGCCGTGGTGGACACGCTGAAGTGTTCGCCCGAGGCGGTGGACATCATCCTGAACGAAGTGCCCAAAGCGCACTGGGCCACGGGCGGCAAGCTCTGGAGCGAGCGTTGAACCAGCCCGCGGGCGCGTGAGGCTGCCGCCACGGATGGTGCGCACACGAGCGCAAACTTCCAACAGCCGTGCTCTGCAAGGCGCAATCCAAGGCGTCATCCAAGGCACATCGGCGTGAGCGGTGCGCCATCGGGCAATACCGACGAAGCCTGCGCCCAGGCCATCGAGCCTGACCTTGAGATGCCGTGGAACCGTAAACCTGTGCCGCATTACCCCTGCGCAGGTTTGCAATCTTTCGCCTTCCGTCCTCTTTTTCTGCACGGCATTTTTGCCTAAAGTCTCATTAAATTCCGCGAGCCACTTCGGCCCCGCGTCTTCCGCGCCGTCGTGCGGAGTGCAGATTCAGGAGACGATTCATGCCCAAAATGTCCGCTGTGGAAGCCGCCGTCTGCATCCTCGAAAAAGAGGGGATTCACCAAGCCTTCGGCGTGCCCGGCGCCGCCATCAACCCGTTCTACAGCGCGCTGCGCAAGCGCGGCTCCATCGCCCATGTGCTGGCGCGGCATGTGGAGGCCGCCTCGCACATGGCCGAGGGCTACACCCGCGCCGCTCCCGGCAATATCGGCCTGTGCATCGGCACCTCGGGGCCGGCGGGTACCGACATGATCACCGGCCTGTATTCGGCCAGTGCCGACTCCATTCCCATTTTGTGCGTGACCGGCCAGGCACCGCGCGCGCGGCTGTACAAGGAAGACTTCCAGGCGGTGGACATCGAGTCCATCGCCAAGCCGGTGACCAAGATGTCGGTCACGGTGCGCGAGCCGGCGCAGGTTCCGGGCGTGTTCCAGCAGGCTTTCCACCTGATGCGCTCGGGCCGCCCCGGCCCGGTGCTGATCGACCTGCCGTTCGACGTGCAAGTGGCGCAAATCGAGTTCGACCCTGACCTGTACGAGCCCCTGCCGGTGCACAAGCCCCGTGCCACGCGGGCGCAGATCGAGCGCGCGCTCGACATGCTGGAGGCCGCCGAGCGCCCGCTGATCGTCGCCGGTGGTGGCGTCATCAACGCCGACGCCGCCGACCTGCTGGTGGAGTTCGCCGAACTCACCGGCGTGCCGGTGGTGCCCACCCTCATGGCCTGGGGCGCGATTGCCGACGACCACCCGCTGATGGCCGGCATGGTGGGGCTGCAGACCAGCCACCGCTACGGCAACGCCACCATGCTGGCGTCGGACTTCGTGCTCGGCATCGGCAACCGCTGGGCCAACCGCCACACCGGCTCGGTCGATGTCTACACCAAGGGGCGCAAGTTCGTGCACGTGGACATCGAGCCGACGCAGATCGGGCGCGTGTTCATGCCCGACCTCGGCATCGCCTCCGACGCGCATGCGGCGCTGGAGCTGTTCGTGCAGGTGGCGCGCGAGCGCAAGGCCGCGGGTCGGCTGAAGGACCGCGCTGCCTGGGCCGCCGACTGCCTGCAGCGCAAGCAGACGCTGTTGCGCAAGAGCGATTTCGACGACATCCCGATCAAGCCGCAGCGGGTGTATCAGGAGATGGTGGAGGCCTTCGGCGACAACGTGCGTTATGTGACCACCATCGGCCTGTCGCAGATCGCCGCGGCCCAGTTCCTCAAGGTCGGCAAGCCGCGCAACTGGATCAACGCGGGCCAGGCAGGTCCCTTGGGCTGGACGCTGCCAGCGGCCCTGGGCGTGCGCGCTGCCGACCCGAAAAGCGAAATCGTCGCGCTCTCCGGGGACTACGATTTCCAGTTCCTGATCGAGGAACTGGCGGTGGGCGCGCAGTTCAAGCTGCCCTACATCCACATCGTGGTCAACAATGCCTATCTCGGCCTCATCCGCCAGAGCCAGCGCAATTTCGACATGGACTACTGCGTGCAGCTGTCGTTCGAGAACATCAACGCGCCCGAGCTCGATGGCTACGGCGTGGACCATGTGAAAGTGGCCGAGGGCCTGGGCTGCAAGGCCATCCGCGTGCGCGATCCGTCGAAGATCCAGGAGGCCATCGCCCAGGCGCGGGCCTGGATGGCCGAGTTCGCCGTGCCGGTGGTGGTCGAGATCATCCTCGAGCGCGTCACCAATATTTCGATGGGCACCGAGATCGACAACGTCACCGAGTTCGAGCCTATTCTCGACCTCAACCCCGTGGAGGCCTGAGACATGCCCAAGTTCGCTGCCAACCTCAGCATGCTCTACACCGAGCAGCCGTTTCTCGACCGTCTCAAAGCCGCGGCGCAGGGCGGTTTCAAGGCGGTGGAGTTTCTGTTTCCCTATGCCCACACCGCCGAGCAAGTCCGCGACAAGGCCCTGCAGGCCGGGGTGCAGATCGTGCTGCACAACCTGCCGGCCGGCGACTGGGATGCCGGCGAGCGCGGCATCGCCTGCCTGCCCGAGCGCGTGAGCGAGTTCCGCGAAGGCGTGGGCCGTGCGATCGACTATGCGAAAGCGCTGGGCGTGATGCAACTCAACTGCCTGGCAGGCAAGGCCCCCGCCGGCGCGGCGCCGCAGCGCTTGCACGACACGTTCGTGAGCAATCTGCAATATGCGGCGCGGGAGCTTGCCGCGCATGGCATCAAGCTCCTGATCGAGCCGATCAACACCTACGACATCCCCGGCTTTTTCCTGAGCCGCTCGGCGCAGGCGCTGGCCATCATGGACGAAGCCGGCAGCCCCAATCTGTATTTACAGTACGACATCTATCACATGCAGCGCATGGAAGGCGAGCTGGCGGCGACGATGGAAAAGCAGCTGCCGCGCATCGCCCACATCCAACTGGCCGACAACCCGGGCCGCAATGAGCCCGGCACCGGCGAGATCAACTACCGTTTCCTGTTCCAGCATCTCGACCGCATCGGCTACACCGGCTGGATCGGCTGCGAATACAAGCCCAAGACCACCACCACGGCGGGGCTGGGCTGGATCAGCACACTGTAAAAAAACGCCCCACCCCAGCCCTCCCCACGAGTGGGGAGGGAGCCAACACCTCCCCCACCCCGTGGGGAGGCTGGGAGGGGGAAACACCGAACCCCACACAACGGAGATCGACATGGCAAAACTCGGATTCATCGGCCTCGGCATCATGGGCGCGCCCATGGCGGGGCATCTGCTCGCCGCGGGCCACACGCTTGTTGTCAACACCCATGGCAAAGTGCCGCAAGCTTTGCTGGACGCGGGTGCCAAGCCCTGCGCCAACAACACCGAAGTGGCGCAGCAGGCCGACATCGTCTTCATCATGGTGCCCGACACGCCCGATGTGCAGAAGGTGCTGTTCGCCGATGACGGCGTCGCCAAGGGCCTGAGCGCCGGCAAGATCGTGGTGGACATGAGTTCCATCGCGCCGATGGAGACGAAAGAGTTCGCCAGGCAGATCAACGCGCTGGGTTGCGAGTATCTCGACGCACCCGTGTCGGGCGGCGAAGTCGGCGCCAAGGCGGCCAGTCTCACCATCATGGTCGGCGGCAAGCAGGCCACGTTCGACGCCGTCGAACCGCTGTTCAAGCTCATGGGCAAGAACATCACCCTGGTGGGCGGCAACGGCGACGGCCAGACCTGCAAGGTGGCGAATCAGATCATCGTCGCGCTCAACATCCAGGCCGTGGCCGAAGCGCTGCTGTTCGCCAGCAAGGCGGGGGCCGATCCGGCCCGCGTGCGCCAGGCGCTCATGGGTGGCTTCGCGGCCTCGCGCATTCTGGAGGTGCACGGCGAGCGCATGGTCAAGCGCACCTTCCAGCCGGGCTTTCGCATCAATCTGCACCAGAAGGATTTGAACCTCGCGCTGTCCGGGGCCAAGCAGCTTGGGCTGTCGCTGCCCAACACCGCGACCGCGCAACAACTGTTCTCCGCCTGCGCCGCCAACGGCATGGAAGCGCTCGACCATTCCGCGCTGTGCCGCGCCGTGGAAATCATGAGCAACCACACCATCGCGCCGGATGCCTGAGCGATTCTTGCGATGAACCTCCCCAGCCCCGCCGCCGATCCGGTCGGCTTCCTGCGCGCCTTGTTCGACGTGGCCGTGGCGCGCGCCCAGCCGCGCGAGGTGATGGCCGCTTTCCTGCCGCCGCCGCCCAAGGGCCGCACCCTGGTCCTGGGCGCGGGCAAGGCGAGTGGGGCGATGGCCGAGGCGCTGGACGCGCTGTGGCCCAAGGACACACCCATCTCCGGCCTGGTGGCCACGCGCTACGGCTATGTGCCCCCGGGCTTGCGCGCCAAGCCGGGGCGCATCGAGGTGGTCGAGGCGGCCCACCCGGTGCCCGACGCCGCGGGCGAGCAAGCCGCGCGCCGCATGCTGGAATTGACGCGGGGCCTCACCGCAGACGATCTGGTCATCTGCCTGATCTCCGGCGGCGGCTCGGCGCTGCTGCCCATGCCCGCTGCCGGGCTCACGCTTGCCGACAAGCAGCGCATCAACCGCGAGCTGCTGATGAGTGGCGCCACCATTGGCGAAATGAACTGCGTGCGCAAGCACCTCTCGGCCATCAAGGGCGGGCGTTTGGCGGCCGCTTGCGCCCCAGCGCAGGTGCTCACGCTGCTGATTTCCGACGTGCCGGGCGATGACCCCGCGACCATCGCCAGCGGCCCCACCGTGCCCGACCCGACCACCTGCCTGGATGCACTGGCCATCATCGAGCGTTACGGCATCGGCGTTCCCGCTGCGGCACGCGCCGGGCTGGAAAGCGGCGCGCTCGAAACCCCCAAGCCCGGCGACATCGCCTTCACCCACAACCGCGTCGAACTCATCGCCACGCCGCAGCACATGCTGCGAGCCGTGGCCGACGCCTGCGCGCAAGCGGGCATTGCCGCGCACATCCTGGCCGACGACATGGAAGGCGAATCGCGCGACATCGCGCTGGCGCATGCGGCCATCGTCCGCCAGGTGGCGCGCCACGGCCAGCCCTTCAGCAAGCCCTGCGTCATTCTCTCCGGCGGCGAAACCACCGTCACCGT
This sequence comes from Thiomonas sp., assembly GCF_054608695.1. Taxonomy (NCBI): domain Bacteria; kingdom Pseudomonadati; phylum Pseudomonadota; class Betaproteobacteria; order Burkholderiales; genus Thiomonas; species Thiomonas sp. The sequence goes on along the minus strand of NZ_JBTRXV010000039.1, from coordinate 29,838 downwards.
GGCGAAAGGCCGCACCGCAGGCAAGGGCGGGCGCGGCACCGAATTCCTGCTGGCGCTGGCCATCGCGCTGCAAGGCGAGCCGGGCGTGTGGGCGCTGGCGGGCGACACCGACGGCATCGACGGCAGCGAAGACAACGCCGGTGCCTGGATCACCCCCGACACCGTGTTACGCGCCGCCGCCGCTGGCTTGAAACCTCGCGCCATGCTCGACGGCCACGACGCCTACTCCCTGTTCGCCGCCACCGGCGGCCTGCTGGTCACCGGCCCGACCTACACCAACGTCAATGACTTCCGGGCAGTGTTGGTGGTTTGACAGGATCGCTTGTTGGCTGACTGCATGACGACAGGCTCAGGCCAGCATCTCTTTCAGCAACCAAGTCCCGGCAGGCCCCAGTCGATGCCGTCTCGACCATACCGCATCGACGGCAATCTGCCTTGGCCAGCCATGCACTTTCAGCTCGTGCAGCGAGCCGCCCGCGAAGCGATCGACCAGCCAGCGCGGGATAGGCGCCCAACCGAAGCCGCGCTGGGCCATTTCCATCAACATCAAGTAGCTGGGCGCGGCCCATGAGCGGCCACGCGTTTGCGTCTCTTGTGGATTGAGCACCGTGGCGAGGCGCAGTTCGCGGTATTGCCGAAGCTTGCCAGCTTGAATGCGCGTTTCGACGGCGAGTGGATGGGACTTGGCGACGAACAGTGCAATTTCTGCTCTCTCAGCAACCGTGCCAAAGCCGATGTCGGTCGGATAGCTGTGTTGCTGTTCGACAAAACCGATCTGTGCCCGCCCGCTCTGGACCAGTGCGATGAGGTCGGCGCATTCGGCAATCAGACATTCCAGTTCGATGTCGGGATAGTGCTGCTGGAACGCGTTCAACGTGTCTTCGAAGCGATCCGACTGATAGGTGTCGGACAGCGCAACGCTCAAGCGCGCTTCCTGCCCCTTGGCCAATGTGCTGGCCGCATGACTCAACTGGCTGTATGCAGCCAATATCTCTTCAGCTCTGCGCAGGACGACCTCGCCTTGTTCGGTCAGCGTCGGTTTGCGGCTGCTGCGGTCGAACAGTTCCAGGCCAAGATCGATCTCCAGATTCGCGATGGCCGTGCTGATCGTCGATTGGCTTTTGCCCAGCTTGCGGGCCGCGGCGGAAAACGAACCCAGGCTGGCAGACTCGGCAAAGGCAAGCAGTGCGTCAGGGCTGGGATTCATGGACTATCGATTTGGTCGATGTTTATTGGTTAGAAAGTATTGATGATTCCGGTGATGATGGCAAGTATCAAGCTTGACCAAACGCCTTTGCCACCAAGTTTTTATGCAAAACAAGTCCCTTCAAGAACGTCTGTTGCAAGCGCTGGGGTTTGAACTCCTTGCCATCTTGCTCTGCACGCCCTTGTTCTCCTGGATCATGGGTACGTCATGGATGCGAATGGGCGCACTCGCCGTGGCGAACAGCGTCATCGCCGTGCTTTGGAACATGATCTTCAATGCCATGTTTGATCGGTTTCGACGGCGTCATGCGTTGCTCAAGGGCATGGGTATTGGCGCGATTTGGCGCGCCGTGCATGCAGTGCTGTTCGAGGGTGGTTTGTTGCTGATCACAGTTCCCCTGGTAGCCTGGTGGCTGGGCATCGGTTTCGTTGCTGCCGTCTTGCTCGACCTCGGCCTGCTCCTGTTCTTCTTGCCCTACACCTATGCCTACCACTGGGCCTACGACGCCCTGCGCGAAAAAGCGCGCTCAGGCTGAGGTTGAGACGGCGATTTGTGCTGCTGCATCCTGCAATAGTCGGGCCCAGTGAGTGCGAAAGTCTTTGCTGGTGCAGCTCATCGGTGCTCGCACGGTGTCATGCATCAGGCCTTGTGCCGCCAGCGCCGCCTTCACCGGACCGGGATTCGGTTCGGAAAACAGGGCGCGTATGAAGGGTGCCAAGCCATGAAAATGTTCGCGCGCTTCAGCCAACCGGCCTGCGCTGACAGCTTGGTGCAAGGCGACGAAGCGCGCAGTGTGCAGGTGCGCGCTGGCAGCGATGGCGCCGCTGCCGCCCAGGCACAGCGTGGAGAAGATTTGCAGATCCTCCCCGGCGAGGATCTGCATCCGACCGTCGAGGATGAGCGCCAGGGTTTTGTCGGGCGACCCGCCGCAATCCTTCACGGCCCGGATGCGGGGGTGCGCGGCCAAGGCCAGCATGGTCTCGGTGTCGATCTGCACGCCCGTGCGGTAGGGGATGTCGTAGACGATCAAAGGGTGGTCACTGAGGTCCGCAAGATCGAGGAAATGCCGGCGTATCCCATCCTGCCCGGGGCGAACGTAATAGGGTGCGGGGACGAGCAGACCAGCCAGCCGCCGGGCATTCATGCGGCGCACGCTGGCGCGCAGATGAGCCGCGTTGTTTCCGGCAAGCCCGGCGGCGACCGGGGTCTTGCCTGCGGCGGCCAGCACGGTGTCGAGCACGGCGTCCTTCTCGGCCTCGTCCAGCGCCGAGGGCTCACCCGTGGTGCCCAGGGCCGCGAGACCTGACACGCCAGCAGCACTCAAGTGTTGCACCAAGCGGTGCAGCGCGGCGTGGTCCACCGCAGTACCGTCCGTGGTGAATGGGGTGACGAGCGGCACCCAGATCCCGGTGAAAGCAGACATGCAGTTCTCCAAGTACAGACCGTTTGGAACCGATCAGTTCTCGGGAAGGAGGCGTGGGTGCTGCCTTGTCGCCGTCCCGTCGTTCTGACGGAACAGCGCTCCGGTCAGATGAGCGGCTGTTTTTTGGATTTGAGGCTTGCGGCGCGCGCTGCGGCGGCGTCACAGTGCGTGACGATTGGCGCAAACAGGACTGCTGAATGGTAGGCAGGCATGGAGCCAGTATATCGGCCCAATCGCATGCGGCGAGCCGTGTCTTGGCGTCTGGTTTCCGGCTTCCTTCTCATGCTTCTCCCGCCGACGCCCTACCTTTGGCCCTGCGCGTCATGCTGCTCAGGGCCGGTGAACCGGGCAAGGCGGTGATCGCTGGTGGCCGCTATGCCAACGCCCCGGGGCAGCAGGTGGCGCGAGTGAGCGTTGGACTTGCTTGGTTGCCTCACGCAGCGAGGACGATGTCCCCGGTTTCCAGCAGCGATTTGAGATTGGACAGCAGGCGGGGCCAGCCGCCTGAGACGGCCTTGATGAATTGCGACTCTTCACGATCGATCGTGTGCGTGATGGTCAGTTTGACGACCGAGGCGATGGGCTCGAGTTCGATCGTGCATTGCGAATCGCCCTCGGCGTGCAGCTCTGGCTTGAACGCGTTGCGCCACTTGAGCACGAGGCGTCTGGGGGCGTCGATCTCCAGGATCCGACCCGCGTCGGCAACCCGGCCATCGGGAAACATGAGTCGCCAATCCGAGCCTTGCTTCCAATCCGTTTCATGGTGCATGCCAAACCAGTATTGTTTCGTGAATTCCGGGCTCGTCAGCGCCGTCCACAAGCGCTCGGGGGTCGTGCGGATGTAGGTGACGTACACGAAAGCTCCTTGGGCTTTGCGTTCATTCGGCATGATCTTCTCCTTCAAGGGTGGTTTTGAGTGCCGAGAGGGCTGCCAAGCGCGTGCGCTCGAACTTGCCTATCCAACGCTCGGCAATGTCGTGGATGGGCACGGGGTTGATGAAGTGCAGTTTTTCTCGGCCTTGCCATTGGATGGAAACCAGATTGGCCTGCTCGAGAATGGAGAGATGTTTCGCGACAGCTTGGCGACTCATGGCAAGGCCTTGGCAAAGTTCACCCAAATTCTGACCATTTTTGCGATGCAGGCTGTCCAGTAGCCGTCGCCTGCTTGCGTCTGCCAGGGCGCGGAAAACAGCGTCTGTATCCATGGAAACATCATACGCAACCAAATGGTTGCATGTCAACAGCGGCTACGCCGGGAGCGAGCCTGGCTTTGGGTTGCGGCTCTTCAGTGCGAACGCGACGGGTGGCCACACTTGCCTCAGATATGCTCTTCCGCCTCGCAGCCCCACGTCCCCGGAGTCATTCATGCCCACCCACCGCCTTGGCACCCCGCTGTCCCCCTCGGCCCTTCGCGTCATGCTGCTCGGCGCGGGTGAACTGGGCAAGGAGGTGATCATCGCCCTGCAGCGCCTGGGGGCGGAGGTGATCGCGGTGGACCGCTATGCAAACGCCCCGGGGCAGCAGGTGGCGCATCGGGCGCATGTCATCGACATGACCGACCCGGCGGCGCTGCGCGCGCTGGTGGAAGCGGAGCGGCCGCATCTCATCGTGCCGGAAATCGAGGCCATCGCCACGGCGGCGCTGGTGGAGATCGAGGCCGAAGGGCTGGCCGAGGTGATTCCCACGGCGCGCGCGGCACAACTCACGATGAACCGCGAAGGCATACGCCGCCTGGCAGCCGAGGAACTGGGGCTGGCGACCTCGCCCTACGCCTTTGCCGACTCGCTGGAGCAACTGCAGGCCGCCATTGACGGCGGCATCGGCTACCCCTGCGTGGTCAAGCCGGTGATGTCGTCATCCGGCAAGGGGCAATCGGTGCTGCGCGGGCCGGCGGACGTACAAACGGCGTGGAGCCATGCCATGAGCGGCAGCCGGGTGCAGCAGGCGCGCGTCATCGTCGAGGGTTTCATCCAGTTCGACTACGAAATCACCCTGCTCACGGTGCGCGCCGTGAACCCGGCCACGCGCCAGGTGGTCACCGCGTTCTGCGAGCCCATCGGCCATCTGCAGGTGAACGGCGACTATGTTGAATCCTGGCAGCCGCAGCCCATGTCGCCGCTGGCGCTGGAGCGTTCGCGCACCATCGCCGAGCGTGTCACCACGGCACTGGGCGGACGCGGCATGTTCGGCGTGGAGCTGTTCGTGCGCGGCGACGCGGTGTGGTTCTCGGAGGTGAGCCCGCGCCCACACGACACCGGGCTGGTGACGCTGTGCACCCAGCGCCAGTCCGAATTCGAACTGCACGCCCGCGCCATCCTCGGCCTGCCGGTGGACACCACGCTGCGCGAGCCGGGAGCCTCGGCTGTCATCTATGGCGGCGTGGACGCCAAAGCCATCGCCTTCGAGGGCGTGGCCCAGGCACTGGCCGTGCCGCGCGCCGACCTGCGCCTGTTCGGCAAGCCCGAGAGCTACACGCGCCGCCGCATGGGCGTGGCGGTGGCCAACGGGGCCGACATTCACGAAGCGCGCAGCCGCGCCAAACAGTCCGCCAGCCTCGTGCGGCCGGTCCCGGGGGCCGCGGCAGCGTGAGTGCGCGCTGCACGCCGCACAAACCCGGCGTGCATCATTTCTTCTTGTGCCGATCGGCCACCACGGTGGTCACGGCAGGTTTCACCGCCTGGGGCGAAATCGGCTTGGATGGCGATTTGTCCTGCTTGGGTTTTTTCGCTTCCTTGTTGCTGCGTTGCTGACCTTTGGCCATGATCTTCTCCGTTGCCGGCCCGCAGCGTGCGGGCGCATGCGGAAAGTGTAAGGGGCCGCAGTGTGCGGCGATGCCTCGGATGGCAAGGGCGCAAAATAGCGTCGATGAAACCACCCGCAAGACTGCAAGCACTCATTGAAGAAGGCCTGATCGACACCGTGGTGCGGCAGTTGATGAGCGGCAAGGAAGCCACGGTTTACGTGGTGCGCTGTGGCGATGAAACGCGCTGCGCCAAGGTCTACAAAGAGGCCACGCAGCGCAGCTTCCGCCAGGCGGTGGACTACACCGAAAACCGCAAAGTGAAGAATACGCGCCAGGCACGCGCCATGGCCAAGGGCACCCGTTTTGGTCGCCAGGCGCAGGAAGCTGCCTGGCAGAGTGCCGAGGTGGACGCGCTCTACCGTCTGGCGGCTGCTGGCGTGCGCGTGCCCAAGCCCTACAACTTCCACGACGGCGTGCTGCTGATGGACCTGGTGGTCGACGCGCAAGGTGATGCCGCACCGCGGCTCAACGACGTGCAGTTCACGCGCGAAGAGGCGCGCACGCATCACGCAACACTTCTGGCCGAGGTGGTGCGCATGCTGGGCGCGGGCGTGGTGCATGGTGACTTGTCCGAGTTCAACATTCTGCTGAGCGCCGACGGCCCGATCATCATCGACCTGCCGCAGGCGGTGGATGCAGCCGGCAACAACCACGCCAAGCGCATGCTGCTGCGCGACGTGGAGAACCTGCGCAATTTCTTCGGCCGCTTCGCGCCGGAGCTGCTGCATACCGACTACGGCCACGAAATCTGGGACCTGTACGAGCGCGGCGCGCTGCACGGCGATGCCGCGCTCACGGGGCGCTTCGAGCGTGTCGATGGGGTCGTGGATATGACCGGGGTGCTGCGTGAAATCGACGATGCCCGCGCCGAGGAATCCGCCCGCCGGCTGCGGCTGCAAACGGCCGGTGGCTGAGCGCGGCCGGGGCGTCATGCCCTGGCCCGAGGATGTGGCTGGGGGCAGACACGAGGTGTTGCGCACATCCCGGCAGCACCGACAATGCCCGGTTGGAGCCGCTACGGGGTGTGGCGCCCATTTCAAGGAGATCACCGCATGCAGATGCTGATGGAGTTTTTGCAGCTTTCGGAGTCCGAAGCCCAGGCCTTGGCGGATTGCGCGCCGGAACTCGCCTTGCGTGCCGAAGCATTCGCCAACTCGTTTCAGTCATCCATCCAGACCCCATCGACCCGCGATGCCATGCTGAGCTCCCTCAGCGATGAGCAATGCCGCCAGCTCGTCTCCATGCAGGCGCGGCATTACCGTGAGCTGCTGGAGGCGCAATACACCCTGGAGTTGCAGCACCGCATGGTTGAGGTGGGCAGCCTGTATTACCAGTGGGGGCTGCAGCCCATCTGGATCATGTCGGCTTCAGCGCTCTTCGCCGCTGATTTCGAGGCCTACGCTGCCGATCTGGCGCTGCAGCAACGCCGTCCGCTGATGGCCGCCCTGTACAAGCGGCTGCGTCGCGACGAGGCCTGGCAGATGGAGGGCTATCGCCAGGCCGGGGAAAGCGTGCGCCGCCAGCTGGAGCAGCGCCCCCTGCGCGACCCGCTCACCGGGCTGCTCAACCGCGCCGCGCTGGACGAGTTGCTGCCCAACGCCCTGGCGCGTGCCCGGCGCCACGGCACCAAAGTCGTCGTCGCGGTGCTCGACCTGGATGATTTCCGCACCCTGAACCAGGTGCACGGCACGGCGCTGGGCGATCTGGTGCTCGAACAGCTGGCCAGCCGCTTGCGCCGCGCCCTGCGCAAGACCGATCTGGTGGTGCGGCTCGAGGCTGACACCTTCGCCCTCGTGCTGGAGGACATCCAGCGCATCGCCAACATCGCCCCATTGCTCGAGCGCCTGCAGCTCGACCTCGACGTGCCCTACACCCTGTCCGACACCCTGCTGTGGCAATGCCCCTTGAGCATGGGCATCACGCTGTACCCCGACGACAACCAGGATCCTGCGGGCCTGCTTCGCCACGCCACGCAGACCATGCAGGCGATGAAGGACAACAAGAGCCAGCGCGAGCAGTTCTGGGCGGTGTACACCCCGCCGGCCTAGAGCTTTGCAGAAGTGCTCCCCTCATTGGCCCGGACCGCGGGGTGCGCCGGCAGCGGGACCCGGGGGCTTGTTGGGGAAGGCAGGCTGGCCGCGAGCTGCAGCAACTGCGCCGCCGCGGCCAGGGCGATGATTTCGGGTTGCTTGCCGCTGATGCCGCCAATGCCGATGGGGCAGACCAGGCGGGCGATGGATGCCTCCGGCAGGCCGCGTGCCTGCAGGCGGTGCGCGAAGCGCTCGCGCTTGCTTTTGGAGCCGATCAGCCCGAGCCAGCCGGCATCGCCGCGCCGCAGCACGGCTTCGCAGATCTGCTGGTCCAGCGCGTGGCTGTGGGTCATCACCAGGTAGAAGGCGCCGGGCGGGGTTTGCGCCACTTCGGCTTCCGGGCTGTCCACGGCGAGGCGGGTGATGCGCGCCGGGCCGTCGTGCTCGGCGGGGCCGGGCGCAGGAAATGCGGCGTCGCGCATGTCCACCCATTGCACCGCGCAGGGCAGGGTGGCGAGCAGCTTGATGAGCGCCCGGCCGACATGCCCGGCGCCATGCAATTGCAGGTGGAACAGCGGTTCCGGCCGAGGCAGCTCTGGAGCACGCCAGGGCAGGTAGCGCAGCGTCACCACGCCGCCGCAGCACTGGCCCAGGCTGGGGCCGAGGGCGTGGGTTTCTTGCTGCCCGCCAGCCAGCGCCGGATCGCCCCGCCACTGCGCCAAAAGTTTGCGGGCGCGCTGCAGCGCCAGCCATTCCAGGTGTCCGCCGCCAATGCTGCCTTGCGCATCGCGCGCCCGCACCAGCATGCGCGCGCCGACTTCGCGCGGCGCCGAACCCCGCACCTGCGCGACTTCGACGCAGACGGCTAGCGGCGGGACATGCGGGTTCGTCGTCATGCGGGCGCTCCGGGCTTCAGACGGCGGCCGTGCTGGTGCTGACGGAGGCGCCGGCGACCGGCTCGAAAGGCTGCGTCGCCGACACTCCGGCGCGCACCGCCTCGATGGCGTCGAGGATGGCTTCGGGCGTGGCCGGAGCGCGCAGCGGCGGGTCGATGCGGTGGTCGCCCACGGCGGAGACGGCATCGCGGATCGCCAGCAGCACCGAGAACGGCAGCAGCAGCGGCGGCTCACCCACGGCCTTGGAGCGGTGGATGGTGGGCTGGGCGTTGGGGTTGTCGAACAGCGCGGTGTGCAGCAGCGGCGGGCAGTCGTTGGCGGTGGGAATCTTGTAGGTGCTGGGGGCGTGGGTGAGCAGCAGGCCAGTCTCAGGAAAACGCCGGGCCGCCCCAAGTTCTCCTGCCCCCCGCGGGGGGGCTGACGCCTCAGCGGCAGGTTTGGGGGCACATTCCTGCTGCCAGACGAGTTCTTCCATCGTCAACCACCCCATGCCCTGGATGAAGGCGCCCTCGATCTGGCCGATGTCGATCGCCGGGTTCAGCGACTTGCCGGCGTCATGCAGGATGTCGGCGCGCAGCAGGCGCCATTCGCCGGTGAGCGTGTCCACCAGCACTTCGCTCACGGCGGCGCCGTAGGCGAAGTAGTAGAACGGGTGGCCGGTCAGGGTTTGCGCATTCCAGTGCAGATCGGGCGTGGTGTAGAAGCCGTCGCTCCATAGCTGCACGCGGGCCAGGTAGGCCTGTTGCACCAGCGTGGCGAAGGGCAGCGTCGTGGCGCCCGCATGCACCTGGCCGCCGCTGAAGCGCACCTGCTCGGCACGGCCGCCGTAGCGGTCGGCGGCGAACGCGGCGAGACGCTGACGCAGCGTGGATGCGGCGTCCAGCGCCGCCATGCCGTTGAGGTCGGCCCCGGTGGACGCAGCGGTGGCCGAGGTATTGGCCACCTTGTGGGTGTCGGTCGCGCTGCAACGCACGGCGGCAAAGTCCACCCCCAGTTCCTGCGCCACGACCTGCGCCACCTTGGTGTTCAGGCCCTGGCCCATTTCGGTGCCGCCGTGGTTCACCAGCACGCTGCCGTCGGCGTAGACATGCACCAAGGCGCCCGCCTGGTTCAGATGCGGCACGTTGAAGGAAATGCCGAATTTCACCGGCGTCAGCGCCAGCCCTTTTTTCAGCACCGGGCTGCGGGCGTTGAAGGTGGCCACTGCGGCGCGGCGTGCGGCGTAGTTCGCGCTTGCGGCAAGTTGGTCCACCAGCGGCCCGATGACGTTGTCGGTCACGCCCTGGCCGTAGGGCGTGACATGGCGCTGGCCGACGCCGTAGAAGTTGGCGCGGCGCACCTCCAGCGGGTCGCGCCCCAGCTTGCGGGCGATGGAGTCGAGCACGAACTCGGTGACCAGCGCGCCCTGCGGCCCGCCGAAGCCGCGAAACGCGGTGTTGCTCTGAGTGTTGGTCTTGGCCGCATGGCCGTGAATGGCGACGTTGGGCAGCCAGTAGGCGTTGTCCACATGGCAGATGGCGCGGGTGACGACGGCGCCCGAGAGGTCGGCCGAGTGCCCGGCGTTGGCGATCAGGGTCACGTCGTAGGCGAGGATGCGCCCGGCGTCGTCGAAGGCCATCGCATAGTCGTAGTCGAAGCCGTGGCGCCGGCCGGTGATGAGAAAGTCGTCGTCGCGGTCCAGGCGCAGCTTCACCGGGCGCTGCAGCTTGTGCGCCGCCAGCGCCGCGCAGCAGGCGAACTGCGCCGACTGCGACTCCTTGCCGCCGAAGCCTCCGCCCATGCGGCGGCATTCCACCTGCACCTGATGCTGCATCCAGCCCAGCATATGCGCCACCACATGCTGCATTTCGCTCGGGTGCTGGGTGGAGCACAGCACGCGCATGCCGGCGTTCTCGGTGGGCATGGCGTAGGCCACCTGGCCCTCCAGATAGAACTGTTCCTGCCCGCCCACGCTGAAGCTGCCGCGCAGGCGGTGCGGCGCTGCAGTCATGGCCTGTTGCAGCGCGCCGCGCCGGGCCTCGCGGCGCAAGTGCATGGAAGGAAGCACGTAATGGCCTTGCGCGTGCGCCTCGCGTGCCGTCAGCAGGGCGGGCAGGGGCTCGGCGCGAATCACCTCGCGTGCTTGGGCTGCGGCACGCCGCGCCAGCTCCTGCGATGCAGCCACCACCAGGAACACCGGCTGGCCGAAATAGCGCAAGTTGCCTTCGGCCAGGATGGGGTCGTCGTGAATCACCGGGCCGCAATCGTTCGTGCCCGGAACATCGTTCGCCGTGTACACCGCCACCACGCCGGGCAGGGCGCGAATGCGGTCCACATCCACCCCCAGCAACCTGCCGTGCGCCAGCGGCGAAAGCCCCAGCGCCGCATGCAGCGTGCCGGCGAGTTCGGGCGTGTCATCGGTGTAGGTGGCCTGGCCGCTCACATGCAGATGGGCCGATTCGTGCGGCGGGCTCACACCCACGCGGGCGCCCTCGCGCAGCGCCGGCCACTCGGCCTCGGCCCAGGCGGGGGTGCCGTGGCGGGCAAAGCCCGGGGTGGCGGGAGGGGTCGGCAGGGGATCGCGGGGTTTGTTCATCTGTCCGCCTCAAACCGCGCGCAGGGCTGGCGCCAAGCCGGCCCAGACGCTGGTTTGCGCTGGGCTCAAAGGCGCGTCGGCCCGGGTCTCCAGCCAGAAGCGCCACAGCAGGTTGCGCGCCACGCGCTGGCGGTGGGCGCTGCTGGCGCGCAGATCGCTGATGGGTTGGAAGTCGGCGTCCAGCGCCTGCATCGCGGCGCGCACGCTGGCCTCGTTCCAGGGCTGGCCGAGCAGCGCGGCTTCGGCGCTGGCGGCGCGTTTGACCACTGCCGCCATCCCGCCGAAAGCCAGGCGCACATGGGCCACTTGCTGTTGCGCATCCAGCCGCAGCGCCAGGCCGCAGCTCAGCGCGGAGATGTCGCAGTCGTAGCGTTTGGACAGCTTGTAGGCACGAAGCTGCAGCGGTTGAGCTTCATCCGCGTTTGTCGGCAGTGGCAGCTCGATGGCGCGCAGGAACTCGCCCGGCTGCAGCGCGTTTTTCATGTAGTCGAGATAGAACCCGGCCAGCGGCAGGCGGCGGGTGGCCTTGCCATGTTGCAGCAGCAGCACCGCGTCCAGCGCCAGCAGCACCGGGGCGCCGTCGCCGATGGGCGAGCCGTTCGCCACGTTGCCGCCCAGGGTGCCGGCATGGCGCACCGGGGGGCCTGCGAAGCGCAGCGCCATTTCGCGCAGCTCCGGCCAGGTTCGCACCAGCGCGGCCCAGGCATCTTCCAGCGGCACGGCGGCACCGATGCGCAGGGTGTCGCCGTCGCGCTCGATGGTTGCGAGTTCGGCGACGTCGCCGATGAAGAGCAGATCGCCGACGTCGCGGAACTGCTTGTTGGTCCACAGGCCGATGTCGGTGGCGCCCGCAAGGACGGTGAGCCTCCGGCCGCCTGCAGCGTCCGCCCCCCGAGGGGGCTGCGGCGTCGCCTTGCGGCGGCTCGGCGCCGACGCCGTGGCTGGCGCCGAATCACCACGCGCATTCGCCCGCAGCGAGGCAAAGGCACGCAGGCTGCGCGGGGCGATGAAGCGGTCGATGCGCGGCCGGCCCTCCGAGTCCGGGAAGGCTGGATGCGGCGCGGCGTAGATGTAGGGGTCGGGCGTGTCGGCTGCGATGCCTCGCAGCAGCGCGGCGATGGGCTCGGGGTCGAGGCGGGCGGCGGGCAGCGCGAACATGGCAAGGCCCGCATCCAGGATGGGGCGGTAGCCGGTGCAGCGGCAGAGGTTGCCGGAGAGGTCGTCGGCAAGTTGCTGGCGGCTGGGCCGGGTGCCGGTTTGCTGGTGGCGTTCGTAGGTGGCGTAGAGCGCCATGACGAAACCGGGCGTGCAGAAGCCGCATTGCGAGCCGTGGCAATCGACCATGGCCTGCTGCACCGGGTGCAGCGCGCGGCCGGGTGCCAGCGCCTGCAGGTCTTCCACCGTGAGCAGGGCCTTACCGTGCAGCGTGGGCAGGTAGCGGATGCAGGCGTTGACCGGGCGCAGGCGCAGCGGGCCGAGCTGAACGGCGCGGCTGTCGACCCTGGCATCGGCGTTGGTGCAGGTCTCGCCGGATGTGCCGTTGCCTGGCTTGGAGCTCGCGTGCGCCAGCTCGGCCACCACCACGGTGCAGGCGCCGCAATCGCCTTCGGCGCAGCCTTCCTTGGTGCCGGAGCAGTGGGCATGTTCGCGCAGCCATTGCAGCACGGTGGTGGTGACGGGCAGGCCGTCCACCTGGGCCAGGCTGCCGCGGTGGACGAAGCGGATGGGTTGGGTGTTCATCGACGTTTCAGTGCAACAAGGCGCAGGTGATGTTGCAAGTGGGATGCTGCAAGTATTGGGCCACGATCCGACAGGGTTGACATATGCTGAACTGTATACAAAACATGCGTTTCGGCTGATGCCGCAAAGGGCTGCACCATGAACAATCCGCTGGACTCCGTCGACCTGCATCTCATCCGCGTGCTGCATACCGTGCTTGCCGAATCCAGCGTGTCCCGCGCCGCCATGCGCCTGGGATCGACCCAACCCGCCGTCAGCAGCGCCTTGCGCCGCCTGCGCGCCATCACCGGCGACGAGCTGCTGGTGCGCAGCGGCAACGCGATGGTGCCCACCGCTTTCGGCGCCAGCCTGATCGAGCCCACCGCCTGCATCCTGCGCGAAGCCCAGCGCCTGGTGGAAGGTGCCGGCCGCTTCGATGCGGCGCGCAGCACGCGGCTGTTCCGCCTGGCCGCGGCCGACTACATGGACCCGGCCTTCCTGCCGCAGCTCATCGCCACGCTCAAGCGCGAAGCCCCGCAGTGCGGCGTGGACGTGCTGCCGCTCTCCGCCGCGCTCGACTACCGCCACGCCATGGCCGAGGGCGAGGTGGACGTGGTGCTGGGCAACTGGCTGGAGCCGCCGCAGGACCTGCATCTCGCGCCGCTGCTGGAAGACGAAATCGTCTGCCTGGTCGCGGCCGATCATCCGGCGCTGCGCCGCGGTCTCGACCTGCAACAGTACCTGCAGGCCGAGCATGTGGCGCCGTCGCCGCTGCGCGCCGCAGGCGAGGGCGTGATCGACCAGCATCTGCACCATCTTGGGCTGCAACGCCGCATCGCGGTGCATTGCGCCTTTTTCAACCTCATTCCCGGTCTGGTGGCACGCAGCCTGCTGGTGCTGACCACGGGCCGGCGCTTTTGCCAGCGCTATGTCGAAGCGGGACTGGCGGTGCGCATCCTGCCTTGTCCGGTGCCCTTTCCGCCGCTGACCTACTACCTGCTGTGGCATGCCCGCGCCCATCACGACACCGCGCACCGCTGGCTGCGCGAGCAGGTGCGCGAGGCGGCCAGCCGCTCGCCCACGGCTACCTGAGTCCGCCCCAGCCCCAGCTTCAACCCCGACAACCCCATCGCAACAACCGAACTGCCGCGACCCAAATCGACTTCGTTCCACACGCGCGAAGTGCCATAACCCGAATTCCCTTCCACCGAATTCCATCGCCATGTCGTCTCCCGCAGCAACTCCTCGCCCGAACCAGCCCCATGCGTCGAACCCGCGCCTCGCGCTGTGCGGCGACATCCTGCACTTCCTGCGCGACCCCGGCTGGAGCGAGGATGCCGCGGACGCGGTGCAGTTCGAGCCCGACGGCTGGCTGCTGATCGAACACGGCCGGGTGCACGCCGTGCACCCGGCCGACGACCCGCCGGACACGAGTTGGGCGCGGCAGGACTGGCGCGGCCATCTCCTCATGCCCGGCTTCATCGACCCGCATGTGCACGCGCCGCAGCTCGACGTCATCGCCTCCTTCGGCGCGGCCCTGCTCGACTGGCTGGAGCGCTACACCTTCCCGGCCGAAGCGCGCTACGCCGACCCCGAGCAGAGCCGCCTCGGCGCCGAGCGCTTCCTGCATGCCCTGCTGGCGCATGGCACCACCTCGGCGCTGGTCTACGCCACCGTGCACAAGACCAGTGCCGAAGCGCTGTTCGAGGTCGGCCAGCGCCTCGGCATGCGGCTCATCACCGGCAAGGTGCTGATGGACCGCAACTGCCCCGACGACCTGCGCGACGACGTGGAGCAGGCCGAGCGCGACTGCGTCGACCTCATCGAGCGCTGGCATGGCGCAGGCCGCCTGGCCTACGCCGTCACCCCGCGCTTCGCCGCCACCAGCAGCCCGCAGCAGCTCGCCATGGCCGGGCGCTTGTTGCAACGCTACGCCCAGAACGCCGGCGGCCTTTACATGCAGACCCATGTGGCCGAGAACCGCGAGGAAGTGCGCTGGATCGCCGAGCTGTTTCCCGACAGCCGCAGCTACCTCGACGTCTACGCCAGCCACGGCCTGCTCACGCGCCGCAGCATGCTGGCCCACGGCATCTGGCTCGACGATGCCGACCGTGCCAGGCTGGCGCAGGCCGGCAGCAGCATCGCTTTCGCCCCCTCGTCCAACCTGTTCCTCGGCAGCGGCCTGTTCAACTGGGCGCAGGCTGAAGACGCTGGCGTTGGCGTGGCCCCCGCCAGCGACGTGGGCGGCGGCACCAGCCTGTGCCAGCTGCGCACCCTGGCCGACGGCTACAAGGTGCTGGCGCTGCAGGGCCAGCGCCTCACCGCCTGGCAGGGCCTGTACGCCATCACGCGCGGCGCGGCGCGCAGCCTGGAGCTGGAGCCTGAAATCGGCCATTTCGCCCCCGGCACGGTGGCCGACGTGGTGGTGTGGCGCTGGGCCGAGGGCGCGGTGCAGCAGCGCCGGCAAGACCTGGCACGCAGCTTGCATGAGCGCTTGTTCGCCTGGATGACCTTGGCCGACGAGCGCAACGTCGCCGCCGTGTACTTGCGCGGATGCAAAATCGCGGCAGCGCAACAGCCAGCCGATGGCTGGAGTGGCGACAGCGCCGGGCATCTCGGGCCGTCTGGCACAACCACCGGATAAGCACAGCTCACAACAAGCGGTTGACAAGGCACAGGGATGGTCTGGCGGCTCGAACTCGAAGGCATCAGCAAGCGCTACCCCGGCGTGGTGGCGAACGATGCCGTGAGCCTGCGGGTCGCGCCGGGGCAGATCCACGCCGTGCTGGGCGAGAACGGCGCGGGCAAATCCACGCTGATGAAAATCATCTTCGGCGCGGTGCAGCCCGACGCCGGCAGCATCCGCTTCGACGGCGAAGCCGTGCTCATGCGCAACCCCCATGCGGCCCGTGCCCTGGGCGTGGCCATGGTGTTCCAGCATTTCTCGCTGTTCGACACCCTGAGCGTGGCCGAGAACGTCTGGCTCGGGCTGGGGAAGGACGTCAAGCTCGCCGAGGTGACGCGCCGCATTCGCGACGTAGCGGCCGGCTACGGCCTGGACATCGCCCCCGAGCGCCCGGTGCACACCCTGTCGGTGGGCGAGCGCCAGCGGGTGGAAATCATCCGTGCCCTGCTCACCGACCCCAAGCTGCTCATCCTCGACGAACCCACCTCGGTGCTGGCACCGCAGGCGGTGCACAAGCTGTTCGACACCCTGCGCAAGTTGGCGGCCACTGGCTGCAGCATTCTCTACATCAGCCACAAGCTCGACGAAATTCGCGCCCTGTGCCACCACTGCACGGTGATGCGCGCAGGCAAGGTGGTGGCCGAGGTGGACCCGGCGCAGGAGAGCAACGCCAGCCTTTCGCGCCTGATGATCGGCGCCGACATCGCGCTGCCCACGCGCCGGCCGGCACAACCGGGCGCCGTGGCGCTGGAGCTGGCGGGCCTGAACCAGCCCGCCGCCGACCCCTACGGCGTGGCCTTGCAGGACCTGAGCCTGCAACTGCGCGCCGGTGAAATGCTGGGCATCGCCGGCGTCTCGGGCAACGGCCAGCAGGAGTTGCTGGCGGTGCTGTCGGGCGAGGACGCGCGCACGCCGCGCGGTGCACTGGCGCTGTTCGGCAAACCGCTCGCCGGCACCAGCCCCGGCCAGCGCCGCCGCGCCGGCCTGCGCGTGGTGCCGGAAGAACGCCTGGGCCGTGGCGCCGTGCCGGCGCTGGACCTCGCGGCCAACACCCTGCTCACCCACACCGGCGCCGACACCGTGCGCCACGGCTGGTTGCGCTGGGGCGCGGTGAGCGCGCGGGCGCAAGCCATCATCACCCGCTTCGGCGTGCGTGCCGCAGGACCGCAGGCGGCGGCGCAAAGCCTGTCGGGCGGGAATTTGCAGAAGTTCATCGTCGGCCGTGAAATCACCGGTGCCCCCAGGGTGCTGGTGGTGGCGCAGCCCACCTGGGGCGTGGACGTGGGTGCGGCGGCGCAGATCCGCGGCGAACTGCTGGCGCTGCGCGACGCCGGTTGCGCGCTGCTGGTCATTTCCGAGGATCTGGACGAATTGTTCGAAATCTGCGACCGCATCGCCGTCATCGCCCGTGGCCGGCTGTCGCCCGCGCTGCCCATCGCCGAGGCCACGGTAGAGCGCATCGGCCAGTGGATGAGCGGGCTGTGGGACGCCGCCGCGCCCCCTCCCGACCTCCCCCGCGGGGTGGGGGAGGAGGAAACCGTCTTCGGACGAGCAGACGCTGCATCGGCCGCCATGCCGGGTGCAAACGCCGCGCCTGGCTCCTTCCCCGCGGGCGGGGAAGGCCGGGATGGGGAGCGCGGGACAGCGTGTGAGAGGAGCCAGCATGCTCAGGCTTGAACCCCGCGCCGCGCCCTCGCGCACCATGTTGTTGCTGTCGCCGCTCATCGCCTTGGCTGTCACGGTGTTGTTCGGCGCGGCGCTGTTCGCCGTGCTCGGCAAAAGCCCGCTGGCCGGCCTGGCGCTGTTTTTCGTCGAGCCGGTGAAAAGCCTCTACGGCCTGGCCGAGCTGGGGATGAAGGCCACGCCGCTGATCCTCTGCGGCCTGGGCCTGGCGGCCTGCTACCGCGCCAATGTCTGGAATATCGGCGCCGAAGGGCAGTTCGTGCTCGGCGCCATTGCAGCCGGTGGTGTGGCGCTGCTGGCGGGGGACGACACCACGCGCTGGGTGCTCGTGCCCATCCTGCTCGCCGGGGTGCTGGGCGGCATGGCCTGGGCGGGCATCGTCGCGTTTTTGCGCGACCACTTCCATGCCAATGAAATTCTCACCAGCCTGATGCTGGTGTACGTGGCGCAATACCTGCTCGACGATTTGGTGTACGGGCCGTGGAAAGACCCGAACGGCTACAACTTTCCGCAGACCGCGTTGTTCGCCGCCTCGACGACCTTGCCCAAGCTCATTCCCGACACCCGGCTGAACATCGGCTTCGCCATCGCCATGGCCGCGGTGGTGGCGATGAGCCTGTTCATGCGCCGCACGCTGCAGGGCTTTCGCCTCATCGTCGGCGGACAGGCGCCGGATGCGGCGCGCTACGCCGGGTTCTCGGCGCGCAAATCGTTGTGGACGGTGCTGCTGCTGTCGGGCGGCATGAGCGGCCTGGCCGGCGCGCTCGAGGCCGTGGGGCCGCTCGGCCAGCTCACGCCGCACGTGTCGCAGGGCTATGGTTTCGCCGCCATCATCGTGGCCTTCGTCGGCCGGCTCAATGCGGTGGGCATCGTGTTCTCGGGCCTGCTCATGGCCATGTTCTACATCGGCGGCGAGCTGGCGCAGTCGCGCCTGGGCCTGCCCAACGCCATGACCGGCGTGTTCCAGGGCCTGTTGCTGTTCTGCCTGCTGGCGGCCGATACCCTGGTCACCCATCGCGTGCGCCTTGCGCATACCGGAGTGCGCCATGCATGAATTCGCGCTGCTGCTGGCCTCGGCGCTGTCCGCCGGCACGCCCCTCGCATTGGCCTCGCTGGGCCTGCTGGTCAACGAGAAGTCGGGCGTGGTCAACCTCGGCGCCGAGGGCATGATGCTGATGGCCGCGATCGCCGGCTTCGCCGTGGCCGTGACCACCGGCAACCAGTGGCTGGCCTTCGGCGCGGGCGCGGTGGTGGGCAGCCTGCTCGCGGCCCTGGTCGGCCTGCTGGTGCTGTGGCTGGGCACCAACCAGTACGCCACCGGGCTCGCGCTCAGCCTGTTCGGCGCCGGGTTGTCGGCCTTTCTCGGGCTGAACTATGTCGGTCGCAACCTGCCGCCTTTCGGCCATGTGGACATTCCCTGGTTGTCGCAACTGCCGTTCTTCGGCGTGGCGCTGTTCTCGCATCACCTCATGGTGTATGTCGCCATGCTGCTGGCGCTGGGCATCCACCTGTTCCTGCATCGCACCCGCGCCGGGCTGGTGCTGCGCGCGGTGGGCGAATCGCCGCAATCGGCCCATGCGCTGGGTTATCCGGTGCGGCGCATTCGCCTGCTGGCGCTGATGGCGGGTGGCGCGCTGTGCGGCGTGGCCGGGGCCTATCTGTCGGTGATCTACACGCCGATGTGGGTGCAGGGCATGACCGCGGGGCGCGGCTGGATCGCGCTGGCGCTCACCACCTTCGCCACCTGGCGGCCGGCACGGGTGCTGCTCGGCGCCTACCTGTTCGGCGGCGTGACCATGCTGCAGTTCTACTTCCAGGGCGCGGGCGTGCAGGTGCCGTCGCAGTTGCTGTCGATGCTGCCCTATGTCGCCACCATCGTGGTGCTGGCGCTGATGTCGCGCAACCCCACCTGGATCCGCATCAACATGCCGGCCTCGCTGGGCAAGGTGTTCCGGCCGACGGGGTGAGCCGGGCCGCGCTTTGGCACAGGGTCGTGTCACGCCTTGGCACGAAAATTGTATACAGTTCATGTCACACCACCACTCGGAGAGCACAGATGCAGAACAGGGATCGGATTCGTTTATTGGGCGCCTCGCTGGCGCTGGGCGCTGCGGGCCTGCCGCGGCTGGCGCAGGCGGCAGCGCCGCTGAAGGTGGGCTTCATCTACGTCGGCCCGGTGGGCGACGCCGGCTGGAGCTATGCCCACGACCAGGCGCGCAAGGCGCTGCAGGCGCACTTTGGCGCGCGCATCAGCACCCAGTTCGTGGAAAACGTGCCCGAAGGCCCGGACGCCGCGCGCGTGCTGCGCGACCTGTGCCAGCAGGGCGACGGCCTTGTTTACGCCACCAGTTTCGGCTTCATGGAATCGGTGCTGCGCGTGGCGCGCGACTTCCCCAAGGTCAAGTTCGAGCACGCCACCGGCTACAAGACCGCCGCCAACGTCGGCACCTACGACGCCCGCACCTACGAAGGTGCCTACATGGCCGGCATCATCGCCGGCGGCATGACCAAGAGCAATGTGCTGGGCGTGGTGGGCTCGGTGCCCATTCCCGAAGTGCTGCGCAATATCAACTCGTACACGCTGGGCGCGCAGTCGGTCAACCCCAGGGTGAAGGTCAAGGTGGTGTGGGTGAACAAGTGGTTCGATCCGCCCAAGGAGACCGAGGCCGCCACCTCGCTGGTCAACCAGGGCGCCGACGTGCTGTTCCAGAACACCGATTCCCCCGCCGTGCTGCAGACCGCCGAGAAGCTGGGCAAGTACGCCTTCGGCTGGGACAGCGACATGGCCAAGTTCGGCCCCAAGGCGCATCTGGCTTCGGCCATCATCGACTGGACTCCCATCTATATCTTCGAGACCGGCAAGGTGCTCGACAACAGCTGGAAGCCGGCGCAAATCTGGTGGGGCGTGGAGCATGGCGCCATCGACCTGGTGTCCGTCTCCAGCGTGGTGCCGGAAAAAATTCGCAGCCGCGTCGCGCAGGTCAAGGCCGGGTTGAAGGACGGCAGCTTCAGCATCTGGAGCGGCCCCATCCTCGGCCAGAACGGCGCCACCGTCCTGGCCGCCGGAGCCAAGGCCGACGACAAGTTCCTGCATGGCATCGACTTCTACGTCAAGGGCGTGGAAGGCCAGGTGCCGGGCAAGTAAGCGGCGGGACCAGGGTCGGACGAGGCGCGTTCAGGGGCCAATATGGGAGCTGCAGACGTGGATATGGCGAGCCAGCGGCAGGCGCTGCTGGCCGCCGTGTGCGCCGCGCCCAAGGCCGAATTGCATGTGCACATCGAAGGCACGCTCGAACCCGAGCTGGCCTTCGCGCTGGCGCGGCGCAACGGGGTGACGCTGCGTTGGCGCAGCAGCGCGGAGCTGCGCGCCGCCTACGCCTTCGACAGCCTGCAGTCCTTTCTCGACCTGTACTACGCCGGCTGCGACGTGCTGCGCACCGAGCAGGATTTCTTCGACCTGGCCTGGGCCTACTTCCGGCGCGCGGCCAGCGACCGCGTGGTGCGGGCCGAGGTCTTCTTCGACCCGCAGAGCCACACCGCGCGCGGCATCGGCTTCGACGTGTTCATGCCCGGCCTGCTGCGCGCCGCCGCGCGCGCGCAGCAGCAGCTGGGTCTGAGCGTGGCCTACATCCTCTCCGTGCTGCGGCATCTGAGCGAGGACGATGGCATCGCCACGCTGCAGGCGGCGCAACCCTGGGCGCAGCACTTCATCGGCCTCGGGCTCGACTCGTCCGAGCGCGGCAATCCGCCGGAAAAATTCGCGCGGCTCTACGCCCAGGCCCGCGCGCAGGGCCTGCGGCTGGTGGCGCACGCTGGCGAGGAGGGGCCGGCGGCCTATGTGCGCGACGCGCTGGACCTGCTCGGCGCCGAGCGCATCGACCACGGCGTGCATGCGGCCGACGACACCGCGCTGGTACGGCGGCTGGCGGCCGAAGGCATTGCGCTCACCGTCTGCCCGCTGTCGAACGTGAAGCTGTGCGTGTTCCCCGACATGGCGGCGCACAACCTGCCGGCGCTGTTGCACGCGGGGGTGAGGGTCATGGTGAATTCCGACGACCCGGCCTATTTCGGCGGCTACGTCAACGCCAACTACCAGGTCCTGCTCGCCGCGCATCCCGAGCTGGACAGCGGCGACGCCTACCGCCTGCTGCGCAACAGCCTGAAGGCGAGCTTCGCGCCGGCCGGCCAGATTGCAGCCTGGGTCGGGAAGCTTGACGCCCATTGGCGTGCGCAGGGGCTCGACGCGGGGTGATGGTGTCGATTTCGTAGCCGGATGCAGCGCAGCGCAATCAGCGGGTGCCGCGCGATGCATCGGCCATCCGGGTTGCCCTGACTGCGCGCAGTTCAGGCAAGTTGTTGCGCTCGATGTTGGAGGCCGCCGCAGAAAACCGTGGGCTGTCCCCATGCTGTTCTGCAACGATTCATGGGCTCGCGGGCGTAGCTTGCCGGTCCGCCTGAGCGCCTTGTTGGGTGCGCCTGAAACTCGGCTTATAAATGGCGAGAAGAAAAGCGACCACAAGCATGAGAAAGTTGGCTATTCCATACAGGTCTTCTTGGGCCTTGAGCGGCATGTAAGTCGGCAGAAGCTGACCCTGCGCTGCGCTTTGCTCGGCAATGCTGGTCACTTGACTGACCAACGGAGCGAGGATGAAGGTGCCGTTCAGGAGGATCAAGGCGGCCAGCACGAGCTTGGCGATGAGCCATCGGTGTTCAACAAGACGGTACTTGCCTGCGAGCGCTGTCAGGCCACCTGCAACGATCAGAACCCACATGCCGGGAATCGTCAGCGCCCAAGTGATCGCCGACACAAACAGCCGCTGATGATCGATAAGCACCGCATCGGTGCTTGCGCCAACGACTGAGTTCATGACGATCGACGGCAGGATGCCCCCCAGAAACATGACGAGGCCAATGAGATGCAGCAATTTTGCGGTCTTTTTCACAAGCCTCTCCTGATTTGAAGCGCAGCTATCAATTGGCTCGCGGGCGTAGCCTGCCGGCCAGCTTGATTCCGTCGTGGAAGTTCATGCCCATGAGGATGAGCTGCACGACGCCGACGATCAGTTCCACAATCTGCACGGCATAGAACGCCGCGTCGAACTCGCCGGCTGCGGCGTTGCCGTTGAGAAAAATCGCCGCTGGAATCATCACGAGCAAGCCGTTGGCGCCGATGATTGCCATGCGCTTTTTCTTCCGGTCGAGGAGCCATCCTTTGCGCGTCTTGCCAAGCGCGAAGCCGGAGCCGCCGGCGGCGGCCATGAACGGCACCAGCAGGAAGAGGCCGTCAACAATGGCGTGCTTGACTGCGGCCACGGCGGCATGGCCCAGGAACAGCTCCGAGACCAGGGTGGAAGTCCAGAAGCCGGCGATGATGAGCATCGCTGTGGCGCCGGCGATGGCGTGGGCGATGGGTTTCATGGTCGGGCGCCTTTCTTCGGAACGGGGGAATCGAGCCGTTCATGAATGGCGTTCAGGGTTTGCAGCGCCTTCTTGAGGTCTTGCAGAGGAAGGCCGCCAACGAGACCGTTGGCCCAGGCCGCTTCCAGGGCCATCGCCTTGGCAAAGGCGCGGTTGCCCAGTCCGGTCAGGGCGTAGAGAGGGGATCGTTCATGACGCGGATTGAGGCGCTGCTCGAAGAAGCCGTCCTCCTCCAGCTTGTTGAGCTGCTTCTGCGCCCCCTGCCGGGTGATGCCCATCGCTTCGGCGATCTGCGGCGCAGAAAGGGGCTTGCCGGCGAGTGCCACGGCACCCAGCACTTGCCAGCGGGCGCTGGTGAGATTGAGGGGCTCGACCAGCTGGTCGCCTTTCTCCAGCAGGCGGCCATTCACGCGGAAGACCGCGAGCATGATGTCGGTCAGGATGGTGGCGGGGTTGGGCTGGGTTGTCACAGTGGATTCCTTGATCACCTGTTGGATTTCGCGGCCGTCCGTTTGATGACTGCCCGGCTCACATAACGGCAACAAGTTTCCATTATCGAAAACTGGTTGTCAATACTGCGAAGCAGCATCGGAGGCAAGCGGCGGTTCCCGAGCCTCCGGCAAGCCGGGCGCAGACTGCAGCAGCGGCGAGCGTTATCCGCCCGTCCGTGAGGCGCGCCACGCAGCTGTTGCATCATTCGCCCATGCACTGGACCTATCTCGCCATCGCCATCGTCACCGAGGTCATCGCCACCTCGGCGCTCAAGGCCACCGCCGGCTTCACCCGCTTCGCCCCCGCCATCGTCGTGGTGCTGGGCTATGGCGCGTCGTTCTACTTCCTGGCGCTGGTCCTGCGCACCATTCCCGTGGGTCTCACCTATGCCATCTGGTCGGGCGTGGGCATCGTGCTGATTTCCCTGATCGGCTTCGTGGTGTACCGCCAGACCCTGGATGCGGCGGCCATCGCCGGCATCGCGCTGATCGTCGCCGGCGTGCTGGTGATCAACCTGTTCTCGCGTTCCATGCCGCACTGAGCGCGAGCCTCCGACATGCGCGCTTCCTACAATCCCCGCGTTCCACCGCGGCGGAGCTGCTCCCGGCCGCAGCGGTGTTCATGTCGGGAGCCATGTCGAGGTCAACCATGTCACAAAACCTCAGTCGCAGGCGGCTGCTCGCCGGCCTCGCGTCTGCCGGCGCCACGGCGCCGTTCGCCCGGGCGCAAAACCACCCACCCGGTTCGCCGGCAGCGATTCGTGAACCGCTGCGCGTGGCCTTCGTCTACGTCACGCCCATCGGCGCCACGGGCTGGACGGCGCAGCACGAAAAGGGCCGGCTGCACATGCAGCGGGCGCTGGGCGATGCCGTGCGCAGCCGCCACGTGGCCAACGTGCCCGAGGGGCCGGATGCCGAGCGCGTGGTGCGCGAGCTGGCGCGCCAGGGCGAGCAGCTTATCTTCACCACCAGCTTCGGCTACATGGAGTCCGTGCTGCGCGTCGCGCGCGACTACCCTGGCACCCGCTTCGAGCAATGCTCGGGCTACAAGCTCGCCGCCAACGTCGGCGCCTACAACGGCCGCTTCTACCAGGGCCGCTACCTGGCCGGCATGGTGGCCGGGCACATGAGCCTGCAGGGCCGCCAGCCGCCAGAGTCGGCTGGCCTTCGCGACGTCCCAGCCAGCGCAGGCAGGCTTGGAGCCGCGGCACTCAGCCCCAAAGGCGAATTCCCTCCTGGAGGGACGGCGCGCAGCGCCCAGGGCGCCAAGTCCAGCAGGCGCGGCGTGGCCGGCATGGTGGCGTCGTTTCCCATTCCCGAAGTCATCCAGGGCATCAACGCCTTCACGCTGGGCATGCGCGCCGTCAACCCCGAGGCGCGCATGAAGGTGGTGTGGGCGAACACCTGGTACGACCCCGGCCGCGAGGCCGACGCGGCGCGCGCGCTGATCGCCCAGGGCGCGGAGGTGCTGACCCACCACACCAACTCCCCGGCCGCCGTGCAGGTGGCGCAGGAGGAGGGCCGCTGGGCGGTGGGCTATTGCAGCGACGAGGCGCAGTTCGGCCCGCGCGCCCAGCTCACCGCCGTCACCCTGCACTGGGGCGACTTCTACGTGGGCACGGTGCGCGAGGCGCTGGCCGGGCGCTGGAAGCCGGACAACGTCTGGGGCGGGATGGGCCAGGGCTTCGTGCGCCTGGCGCCGTTCCTTCCGGCAGTGCCCGAGGCCGTGCGGCAGCAGGTGCTGGCACGCCAGCGCGACATCGCCCAGGGCCGCTTCCAGCCCTTCTCGGGCCGCATCCTGGACAACCGCGGCGGCGTGATGCTCGACGGCGGAGCCATGAGCGATGCGCAGATCCAGGCGATGAACCGCTACGTGATGGGCGTGGACGGCGAGCTTCCGCGCGCCTGAGGCTGCAACCTTGGGGCTTGAAAGCGCGGGCAGGCCCTAGCCGCGCGTGGCGCGGCGGCGCACGCAGTCCACATAGGCATCGCCATCGGGCGGCAGGCCGCTGCGCTGCGCCGTCCACAGCATTTCGCCCAGGCATTCCATCACCGCATGCTGGGCCTCGTGTTCGCCCAGCTTGGCTGCAAGCAGCTGAAAGGCCTGCTTGATGCCCGGCGGCTGGTCGATGGACACCTGCTCGGTGATCGACAGGTGCATCGACAGGTGCAGGAAGGGGTTGGTTCGCCCCTGCTCCACCGCGTAGTCGCGCTCCTGCGCGTCGGGCGCGGCCAGATCGTCGTGGTATTCGGGGTGCTGCCCCATCCATTGCACGGCGATGAGTTCCAGCGGCGTGAGCACGCTGCCCTCGCGGTGGCGGCGCCAGGCATCGGTGAAAAACAGGCGGACTTCGCCCTTGCTGGGGTTGAACATGGCAGGGTTGGGCTTGACGGGGTGCGCTGCGAAAATGCGGCTGTTGTTGCAACATAGCAGCGTGTTCCAATCCAACGAGAAAAACCCATGCACACCCTGAATGATGAAGCCCAGCGCCTGCTGTTCACCGAGGCCCGCACCCACAACCGCTTCACCGCCGAACCGGTTCCAGACGCCCTGTTGCACCAGCTCTACGACCTGATGAAATGGGGCCCGACTTCAGCCAACTGCAGCCCGGCGCGCCTCGTGTTCGTCAAGTCGCCCGAGGCCAAGGCCAAGCTGGCGCCCTGCATGAGCGAAAGCAACCGCGACAAAACCTTGCAGGCGCCGGTCAACGTCATCGTCGGCATGGACATGGCGTTCTACGACAAGCTGCCCGAGCTGTTTCCGCACAACCTCACGGCCAAGAGCTGGTTCGAGGGCAAGCCCGAATTCATCGCCGCCACGGCCATGCGCAACTCCAGCCTGCAGGGCGCGTATTTCATGCTGGCCGCACGCGGCCTGGGGCTGGACTGCGGCCCGATGAGCGGGTTCGATGCAGACGCGGTCAACGCCGCCTTTTTCGCCGGCGCCGCCGTGAAGGCCAACTTCATCTGCAACCTCGGCCACGGCGATCCGGCCGGCCTGTTCCCGCGCAGCCCGCGCCTGGCCTTCGAGCAGGCCTGCCGCATCGCCTGATTGCCCGCCCGCGGGTCGGGCCGCGCATGTTCTTCGCGGCGGATGCGCGATCTTCGGGCGGCGGTGTGTTGCTCAGAAACCTGGCGCTTGAAGTGCGCTTGGGGCCTGCAACCGGGAGGCCCGGCTTGTTCCCCTGCATGGGCATGGCTTAAGCTGCTGGCTGAATGCAGTCCGCAGCTTTGGGGGGGAAGAAAACATGCCGGTCGTCGTCATTGCCAATCCCAAGGGGGGCGTGGGCAAATCCACGCTATCGACCCAGCTCGCGGGGTATTGGGCCACCCAGGGCCACAAGACCATGCTGGGCGATGCCGACCGGCAGCAGTCGTCCAGGCTGTGGTTGTCGCTGCGGCCGCAACAGGCCGCGCCGATTGGCACCTGGAAGCTGGGGCCGGACTACATCGCCCGCCCGCCCGAAGGCACCAGCCATGTGGTGATCGACACCCCGGCAGGCCTGCATGGCTGGCGCTCCAACGACGTGCTGCGCATGGCCAACAAGCTCATCGTGCCGGTGCAGGCGTCGATTTTCGACATCTACGCCGCGCAGGACTTTCTCGCCAAGCTGCGGGAAGACCGCAAGTTGAAGGATTTGGACGTGGGCCTGGTGGGCGTGCGCGTGGATGAGCGCACCCGTGCGGCCGAGCAGCTGCGCGAGTTTTTTTCCCGCTTGCCCTATCCCTTGCTGGGCATGCTTCGGCCCACCACGACCTACGCCCACATGGCCGCCCACGGCCTCACGCTATGGGACGTGAATCCCCATCAGGTGGAGAAAGATCTGAACCAGTGGGCCGGCATCGTCCGCTGGGCGGACGCACGCTGAACCACCCTTTCGGGTTCCTCAGGCCGTCACTTTGCTGGGTGTGATCAGGCCCAACAAGGCCGAGCGGTTGATGCGGAACAGGCGGGGGCCGACATGCTCCACCATGCCGTCGCGCTCGAACTGCGCAATCACGCGGCTGGCCGTTTCCAGCGCCACGCCGAGCATGGCGCCCAGGTCGCTGCGCTTCGGTAAGGTGATGGTGTCGTTCAGTTCCGGCTCCGCCAGTTTGAGCAGCAGCCGCGCCATGCGCGAAGGGATGGTGCCCGAGCCCAGCAGCAGCGCCCATTCGTCGGTTTCGCGCAGCGCATGGTGCCAGCGCTCCAGGAACTCCTGGCGCAGATTGGGCACATGCTCTTCCAGCCTGCGAATCACATCCACCGGAATGCGGCAAACGCGCACGGCGCCAATGGCCGAAGCGTGGTGCATATAGGGCTGCTGGATGAAGCATTCCAGGCCCACCAGGTCGCCGCGCTTGGCCACGCGGGTGATGCGGCGGGTGCCGTCGGGCAGCACGCGCTCCAGTTTCACGAAGCCGGTCTTGATGGTGTAGAGCCACTCGCCGCGCGTGCCTTCGCTGAACAGCAACTGGCCGGCGGAGAACTGCATATCGTCGATGACCTGGTGAATTTCGTCGAAATCCTCCATCCCCAGGGCGCCGAACAGGGCAATGCGCCGCACTCCGCAATTGCGGCAGTCGGCGGCACCGCGCCAGGCGCTCACCACTTCGCTATGCGCAACGCGCTTGCCTGGCGGCATGGCCGGGTTGCCCTTGCGCAAGGCATCAACGGAAATTCGGGCGAAGTCGACAGCTGTATCCATGGCATTTCCTTGAGAGTGCGCAATATTAGTGTTCACTGATATATGGTTGTCAATACGGGTTTTTCGTGGAAATGATCCGTATAAACCCGAATATTCGTGGCCGGACTCGGTGCATTGTCGAAATACAGTCTGAATTGAGATCAAGTTGCATGTCGTTGGTCCTTAACAATGTCACAAAATGTCGCAGCTGCAGCGCGGCTCCCATGCCATGTTCGGGGCCATGCCAGCCTTGCGTATGCGTCGGCCCCTCGCCCTACACTGCCCCTTTTCTCACCAAGTTCACAACCCATGAACGTTTTGCCTGCCTCGGGTATGAATCTCCAGCAACTGGCGGGGCGTGACGCGCAGCGCGCCTTGAGTGAGGACGTGGGCACGGGCGATCTCACCGCCGCGCTGATCGACCCGCGTGCCCAGGCCGCCGCCCGCGTCATCGCGCGCGAGCGCGCCGTACTCTGCGGTCAACCCTGGGCCGAGGCCGCCGCGCGCCAGGTGGACGCCTCGATTCAGCTGCGCTGGCTGGTGGCCGAAGGCGGCACGATGGAGCCCGACCAGACCGTTCTCGAACTGCAGGGGCCAGCCCGCGCCTTGCTCACCGCCGAGCGCACCCTGCTCAACTTCCTGCAATTGCTCTCGGGCGTGGCCAGCCACACCGCCGAATACGTGCACGCAGTCGCCGGCACGCGGGCGAAAATCGTGGACACCCGCAAAACCCTGCCCGGTCTGCGCGAGGCGCAGAAATATGCGGTGCGCGTGGGCGGCGGCCACAACCATCGCATGGGGCTGTACGACGGCATCCTCATCAAGGAAAACCACATTGCCGCAGCCGGCGGCGTCACACCCGTGCTGCAGCAGGCGCACAAGCTGGCGCCGCCCGGCGTGTTCGTGCAGGTGGAGGTGGAAACCTTGGCCCAACTGCGCGAAGCCCTGGCCGCCAATGCGCGCATGGTGCTGCTCGACAACATGAACCTGGAGCAACTGCGCGAGGCCGTGGCCATCAACGCCGGCCGTGCCGAACTGGAAGTGTCCGGCGGGGTCGAACTTTCAACCGTGCGAGCGCTTGCAGAAACCGGGGTGGACCGCATCTCCATCGGCAAGCTGACCAAAGACGTGTTGGCGGTGGATTTTTCCATGCGCTTTACCGGGGTGTGAACGGCATGGGCTTCGGCCATGTCGCGTGGATTAGCTTTACAACATTGTTCAGTCTGCTATTGATCGTTTTTGGCATCTAAACGACGGGATCATCCATGTCAGCGACCTTCCCCATTGCCGTTGAAAGCCCGGTGTGCGGCACCCAGCCCGCCTGGGCGCGTGTGCCGCAAGAGCCAAGCCAGGAACGCCGCTCCAAGCTGCAAGAGCAGTGCCGCGATCTGCTCGCACGCGAAAACGCCGTGCTCGTGGCGCACTACTACGTCCACCCCGACCTGCAGGACCTGGCGCTGGAAACCGGAGGCTGTGTCTCTGACTCCCTTGAAATGGCGCGCTTCGGCCGTGATCACCCGGCAAAAACGCTCATCGTCGCCGGTGTGCGCTTCATGGGCGAGACCGCCAAGATGCTGTCGATGGACAAGCGCGTGCTCATGCCCGAGCTCGACGCCACCTGCTCGCTCGACATCGGCTGCCCGGCCGACGCCTTCACCGCTTGGTGCGACGCCCACCCCGGCCATACCGCCGTGGTCTATGCCAACACCAGCGCCGCCGTGAAAGCACGTGCCGACTGGGTCGTCACCTCCAGTTGCGCCGTGGACATCGTGCGGCACTTGAAAGCGCGTGGCGAAAAAATCCTCTGGGCGCCCGACCGCCACCTGGGCAATTACATCCAGCGCGAAACCGGCGCCGACATGCTGCTGTGGCAGGGCTCCTGCATCGTGCACGACGAATTCAAGGCGTTGGAACTGGAACTGCTCAAGCGCGATCATCCCGAGGCCAGGGTGCTGGTGCACCCCGAATCCCCCGCCGCCGTCATCGCCCTGGCCGACGCCGTGGGCTCCACATCCCAAATTCTCAAAGCCGCGCGCGAGATGCAGGCGCACACTTACATCGTGGCCACCGACAACGGCATGTTCCACGCCCTGCGCCAGCAAAACCCCGGGAAAATCTTCCTCGAAGCTCCCACCGCCGGCAACAGCGCCACCTGCAAAAGCTGCGCCCACTGCCCCTGGATGGCCATGAACGGCCTCGAAGGCCTGGCCCATGCCCTGAAAACGGGCAGCGGCGAGATC
>NZ_JBTRXV010000038.1:0-37397 GCF_054608695.1 Thiomonas sp. | reverse complement strand
GGGCGATAATGTGAGCATCACCGTCAAGCTCATCCACCCGATCGCCATGGAAGAAGGCCTGCGCTTTGCCATTCGCGAGGGCGGCCGTACCGTCGGCGCCGGCGTCGTGGCGAAAATTATCGAGTAAGGCAAGGTTTGGCTTCGGGCTTGCATCGAAGCCAGTCCTGGGATGAGCAGTACAGTGGCCAATCAGAAGGGTTCCACAGGGGCATAGCTCAATTGGCAGAGCGTCGGTCTCCAAAACCGAAGGTTGGGGGTTCGATTCCCTCTGCCCCTGCCACAACCGGGTTCAGCACAACCAGTCAACCATGGCCAATCCGAATGTAGAAACCGTCTCCACTGCGGCCGACAAGGCCAAGCTGGGGGCGGCAGGTGTCGTTTTTCTGGCCGCTTTTGCGGCCTATTACCTTTTGCACAGCCAGGAGTTGTGGCTGCGCGTGCTCGCGCTGGTGGTTTTACTGGCGCTGGCAGCCGGGTTATTCCTGCTCTCGGAACCCGGGAAAGCCCTGATTGCCTATACTCGAGAGTCTGTTCGTGAGGTGCGCAAGGTCGTCTGGCCGGAGCGCAAGGAAGCCATCCAGATGACGGCGATCGTCTTCGGCTTCGTCATCCTGATGGCCCTTTTCCTCTGGATCACCGATAAGTCGCTTGAGTGGATTTTCTACGACCTGATCCTGGGTTGGAAACATTAATCGGAGTGGTCGATGGTTGAAACCTTGCCTGCCGGCCTCAAGCAGTGGTACGTCGTGCATGCCTATTCAGGCATGGAAAAGGCGGTCGAGCGCAATTTGCTCGAGCGCATCGAGCGGGCTGGAATGCAGTCGAAATTCGGCCGCATTCTGGTGCCGACCGAAGAAGTCGTGGAGATGAAAAATGGTCGCAAGACCATTACCGAACGCCGATTCTTCCCTGGCTATGTGCTCGTCGAGATGGAAATGGATGACGCCACCTGGCACCTGGTGAAGCACACCAGCAAGGTGACGGGCTTCGTCGGCGGCGCCAAGAATCGGCCCGCGCCGATCAGCGAAGCCGATGTCAGCAAGATCATGAGCCAGATCCAGGAAGGCGTGGAAAAGCCGCGCCCCAAGGTGCTGTTCGAGTCCGGCGAGATGGTGCGGGTCAAAGAAGGCCCATTCACCGACTTCAATGGCAATGTCGAGGAGGTGAACTACGAGAAATCGCGGCTGCGCGTCTCGGTCACCATCTTTGGTCGTGCCACTCCGGTGGAGCTTGAATTCCAACAGGTCGAAAAACTCTGACCGCATGATTTTTAACCTGGAGCTGGGCCCGAACAGGGAACGCATCCAGGTACAACGCGACATGCGGGCGGCCCGGCATGCTGCGATGAACCCGGTTCCGATTGATTTCGGAATTGCAGAGGCCGCATGAACGAGGAGCCTGCTCGCGTGGGCGTTTGAACTCGATAGGAGAAACTGCATGGCGAAGAAAATCGTCGGCTTCATCAAGCTGCAAGTCCCGGCCGGCAAGGCCAATCCGTCACCGCCCATCGGCCCGGCCCTGGGCCAGCGTGGTCTCAACATCATGGAGTTCTGCAAGGCGTTCAACGCCCAGACCCAGGGCGTGGAGCCGGGCCTGGCGTTGCCCGTGGTCATCACGGCTTATGCCGACAAGTCGTTCACCTTCATCATCAAGACACCGCCCGCCGGCGTGTTGATCAAGAAGGCGATCAAGTTGGATAAAGGCTCGGCCAAGCCGCTGACCGACAAGGTCGGCAAGATTTCCCGCGCGCAGCTCGAGGACATTGCCAAGACCAAGATGAAAGATCTGACTGCCGCCGATCTGGATGCGGCTGTGCGCACCATCGCGGGTACGGCCCGCTCGATGGGCGTGATTGTGGAGGGCGTGTAAATGGCCAAGAAACTACCCAAGCGCTATGCGGCACTGCGCGCCAAAGTCGAGGCGAACAAGCTGTATTCGGTGGACGACGCGCTGAACCTGATCAAGGAATGCGCCGTGGCCAAGTTCGATGAATCCATCGACGTTGCCGTGGCCCTGGGCATTGACGCCCGCAAATCCGACCAGGTCGTGCGCGGCTCGGTCGTGCTGCCCGCCGGAACCGGCAAGGTCAAGCGCGTGGCGGTGTTCGCGCAAGGTGCCAAGGCTGAGGAAGCCAAGGCTGCCGGCGCCGACATCGTCGGCTTTGAAGATCTGGCCGAGCAAGTGAAGGCCGGCAATCTGAATTTCGACGTGGTCATCGCCTCGCCCGACGCCATGCGCATCGTTGGCGCTCTCGGCCAAATTCTCGGCCCGCGCGGCTTGATGCCCAACCCGAAGGTCGGCACCGTGACGCCCGACGTGGCTGGCGCCGTGAAGAACGCGAAGGCGGGTCAAGTGCAGTTCCGCGCCGACAAGGCCGGCATCGTGCATTCGACCATCGGCCGCGCCTCCTTCCGGCCCGATGCGCTGAAGAGCAATCTGCAAGCCTTGGTGGAAGCGCTGAACAAGTCGCGCCCGCAAACGGCCAAGGGCGTGTACCTGCGCAAGGTCGCGGTGTCTTCCACCATGGGCGTCGGCCTGCGCGTGGACGCGGCCAGCATCATGGCGACGGCTTGAGCCATTTGGAATGCAGTGGCGGCGGCTGGTCCGCTGCCGTGAACAAATTTGGTGGGTCGGGTTTGCAATGTTTCAACCGCGGCGCAAACCCGAGCGATCCAAGACCGTTGGCGAGATGCCTTGCATCTCTTAATGACGAAGAACGGGGCAACCCGAGCTTCGAAGCCGACGCAGATGGCGAACCCGCTGGAAACTTCAGTCTCGTCTGGCCCTGCCAGGCGGGTTGTTGAGCTCCAGAGGACGCTGCAACCCGGTTTGTGGCACTTCGGTGTCCAGGCCATTTTCTTCAGGAGTCAACCTTGAGTCTGAATCGCACTGAAAAACAAGCCGTCGTGACCCAGGTCGCGGCGCTTGCGAGCAAGGCGCAAACTCTGGTGCTGGCGGAATACCGCGGAATCGATGTGGAGCCCATGACCCGGCTGCGTGCGCAAGCGCGCAGCAAAGGCGTGCATCTGCAAGTTCTGAAAAATACGCTAGCCCGACGCGCTGTGACAGGTACCGGTTTCGAGGTGCTTGCCGGTGAAATGACCGGCCCCTTGATCTACGGGTTTTCCGAGGATGCCATTGCGGCGGCCAAAGTCATCAACGACTTTGCCAAGACCAACGACAAGATGATCATCCGCGGCGGCGCCACCAACGGCAAACTGCTCGATGCTGACAGCGTCAAGCAGCTCGCCAACATTCCCAGCCGCGAGGAGCTTCTCGCCAAGTTGCTGGGCGTGATGCAGGCGCCGCTCACCGGCTTTGTCGGCTCGGTGGCCGCACTGGCGAAGAAGCGCGAGGAAGAGGCCACTGCCTGAGCGCAGTGAAGCCATCCACGCTTCGACCCTTCGCGACACGGAACGACCCGTAGTTCTACCCAACCTTTATTGATTGAATTCAGGAGTACACAAAATGGCATTGAGCAAAGACGACATTCTGGACGCCGTTGGCGGCATGACGGTTCTGGAACTGAACGACCTGGTGAAGGCGTTCGAAGAGAAGTTCGGCGTGTCCGCCGCATCCATGGCGGTTGCCGCCCCGGGTGCTGGCGCCGCTGCAGCGGTTGTTGAAGAGCAGACGGAATTCAACGTCATGCTGCTGGAAGTCGGCGCCAACAAGGTGTCCGTCATCAAGGCCGTGCGCGAACTGACGGGCCTGGGCCTGAAGGAAGCCAAGGACCTGGTGGACGCAGCGCCCAAGGCGGTGAAGGAAGGCATCGCCAAGGCTGACGCCGAAGCCGCGAAGAAGAAGCTTGAGGAAGCTGGCGCCAAGGCGGAACTGAAGTAATTCGCCCGGCACCGACCTGGCCCGGAAGGCTGATTTGGCCTTCCGGGCTTTCGCGCCTTCAAACGGGCGCGGTTTGTCGTTGTATGCGGTTGGTTGTGGTTGGTTATGGTTTTCGGATCGGTTTTTGAATGTGCACCTGCAGTGGTGTGCATTCCAAAACGGTTTCAGTCCTGCGCAGCGGAGCGTCCATGTCCTACTCGTTCACCGAAAAGAAGCGGATTCGCAAGAGCTTTGGCACCCGCCAAGGCGTTATTGATATTCCTTTCCTGCTGGCCACCCAGCTCGAATCGTACGAATCTTTCCTGCAAAAGGACGTTCCGTCCGACAAGCGCAAGGATGAAGGCCTGCAGGCCGCGTTCATGGCGATCTACCCCATCGTCTCGCATAACCAGAACGTGCGCATGGAGTTCCTGGGCTACAACCTGGCACGCCCGGCGTTCGATATGCGCGAGTGCCAGCAGCGTGGCCTGACCTACGCCAGCGCGCTGCGCGCCAAGGTGCGCCTGATCGTGATGGACCGCGAAGCGGCCAAGCCCACGATCAAGGAAGTGAAGGAGCAAGAGGTGTACATGGGCGAGATCCCGCTCATGACCGACAAGGGCTCGTTCATCATCAACGGCACCGAACGCGTCATCGTCTCGCAGTTGCACCGCTCGCCGGGCGTGTTTTTCGAGCATGACAAGGGCAAGACCCATTCGTCGGGCAAGCTGCTGTTCTCCGCCCGCATCATCCCCTACCGCGGCTCCTGGCTGGACTTCGAGTTCGACCCGAAGGACATCCTCTATTTCCGCGTCGACCGTCGCCGCAAGATGCCGGTCACCATTCTGCTCAAGGCCCTGGGCCTGAACAACGAGCAGATCCTGGCGCATTTCTTCAGCTTCGACCATTTCGACCTGATGGACCAGGGCGCGATGATGGAATTCGTACCCGAGCACTTCAAGGGTGAAGTGGCGCGCTTCGACATCGTCGACAAGTCGGGCAATGTGGTCGTTGCCAAGGACAAGCGCGTGACCGTGCGCCACTTGCGCACCCTCGAAGAGACCGGCACGCAACGCATTTCCGTGCCGGAAGACTTCCTCGTGGGCAAGGTTCTGGCGCGCAATGTGGTGTCGGAAGACACCGGCGAAATCGTCGCTCTGGCCAACGAAGAGTTGACCGATGCCGTACTGAAAAAAATTCGCGACGCTGGCATTCGCCGCATCGAAACCCTTTACACCAACGACCTCGACCATGGCCCGTTCATCTCGCAGACCCTGCGGATCGACGAGACCACCGTGCCGCTCGCGGCCAAGGTCGCCATCTACCGCATGATGCGCCCCGGCGAGCCGCCGACCGAGGACGCGGTCGAGTCGCTGTTCAAGCGCCTGTTCTTCGACGCCGACGCGTACGACCTGTCGCGCGTGGGCCGCATGAAGTTCAACCGCCGCCTCGGTCGCGAGGAAATCGAAGGCGAGATGGTGCTGTCGCATGACGACATCATGGCCGTCATCAAGATGCTGGTGGAGTTGCGCAACGGCCGTGGCGAGGTGGATGACATCGACCACCTCGGCAATCGTCGCGTGCGTTGCGTCGGCGAGCTGGCGGAGAACCAGTTCCGCGCCGGCCTGTCGCGCATCGAGCGCGCGGTGAAGGAGCGTCTCGGCCAGGCCGAGACCGAAAACCTGATGCCGCACGACTTCATCAATTCCAAGCCCATTTCGGCGGCCATCAAGGAGTTCTTCGGCTCCTCGCAACTGTCGCAGTTCATGGACCAGACCAACCCGCTGTCGGAAATCACCCACAAGCGGCGCGTCTCGGCCCTGGGCCCTGGCGGCCTGACGCGCGAACGCGCCGGCTTCGAGGTGCGCGACGTGCATCCCACCCACTATGGTCGCGTCTGCCCGATCGAGACGCCGGAAGGCCCGAACATCGGCCTGATCAACTCGCTGGCGCTGTTCGCGCAGCTCAACGAATACGGCTTCATCGAGACGCCTTACCGCCGCGTGGCCGACAGTCAGGTGACGGACCAGATCGACTACCTCTCGGCCATCGAGGAAGGCAAGTACGTCATTGCCCAGGCCAATGCCGGCATCGACGAACAAGGCCGCCTGATCGACGAGCTGGTGTCGGCGCGTGAAAACGGCGAAACCATCCTGGTCTCGCCCAGCCGCGTGCAGTACATGGACGTGTCGCCGGCGCAGATCGTCTCGGTGGCTGCATCGCTCGTGCCCTTCCTGGAGCACGACGACGCCAACCGCGCGCTGATGGGCGCCAACATGCAGCGCCAGGCCGTGCCGGTGCTGCGGCCCGAAAAGCCCTTCGTCGGCACCGGGGTCGAGCGCGTCACCGCGGTCGACTCGGGGACGGCCGTCACCGCCTTGCGCGGCGGCGTGGTCGACTATGTCGACAGCGCCCGCATCGTGGTGCGCGTGAACGATGTGGAAACCCTGGCCGGCGAAGTCGGCGTGGACATCTACAACCTCATCAAGTACCAGCGCTCCAACCAGAACACCAATATTCACCAGCGCCCCATCGTCAAGCGTGGCGACATCATCGCCCGCGGCGATGTGGTGGCCGACGGCGCGTCCACCGACCTCGGTGAACTCGCCCTGGGCCAGAACATGCTGGTGGCCTTCATGCCCTGGAGCGGCTACAACTTCGAGGACTCGATCCTGCTGTCCGAGCGCGTCGTGGCGGAAGATCGCTACACCTCCATCCACATCGAGGAGTTGAACGCCGTCGCCCGCGACACCAAGCTGGGCTCGGAAGAAATCACCCGTGACATTCCCAATCTGTCGGAAAGCCAACTCGCGCGGCTGGATGAGTCGGGCATCGTCTACATCGGCGCCGAGGTCGAAGCCGGCGACACCCTGGTGGGCAAGGTCACGCCCAAGGGCGAGACCCAGCTCACGCCGGAAGAAAAACTGCTGCGCGCCATCTTCGGCGAGAAGGCCTCCGACGTGAAGGACACCTCGCTGCGCGTGCCGTCTGGCATGTACGGCACCGTCATCGACGTGCAGGTGTTCACCCGCGAAGGCATTCAGCGCGACAAGCGCGCCCAGCAGATCATCGACGACGAGCTCAAGCGCTACCGTCTGGACCTGAACGACCAGATGCGCATCGTCGAGGCCGACACGTTCGACCGTATCGGCAAGCTGCTGATCGGCAAGCCAGCCACCGGCGGGCCGAAGAAGCTGACCAAGGGCACCGTGGTCACGGCCGAGTATCTGAAGGAAGTGGACCATTACCACTGGTTCGACATCCGCCCGGCCGACGAAGCCGTGGCGCAGCAGATCGAGCAGCTCAAGGATTCGCTGGAGAAGCGCCGCCACGAGTTCGACCAGATGTTCGAAGAAAAGCGCCGCAAGCTGACCCAGGGCGACGAACTGCCCTCCGGCGTGCTGAAAATGGTGAAGGTTCACCTCGCCGTGAAGCGCCGCCTGCAGCCTGGCGACAAGATGGCCGGACGTCACGGCAACAAGGGCGTGGTCTCCAAGATCCTGCCCGAGGAAGACATGCCTTACATGGCCGACGGCACGCCGATGGACATCGTGCTCAACCCGCTGGGCGTGCCTTCGCGCATGAACATCGGCCAGATCCTCGAAACCCATCTGGGCTGGGCCGCGCATGGCCTGGGCGACCGCATTGGCGACATGCTGCGCAGCCACGTCAAGGCCACCGAGATGCGCAAGCTGCTGGGCTCGCTCTACAACTTCAGCGGCAAGCAGGAGCAACTCGAGCAGTTGTCCGACGCTGAAATCCTGGAGCTGGCCGACAACCTGAAGCAGGGCATGCCTTTCGCCAGCCCGGTGTTCGACGGCGCCTCCGAAAAGGAAATCGACCAACTGCTGCAGATGGCCTATCCGGACGAGGTGGCGCAGCGTCTCAAGCTCACCGCCTCCAAGAAGCAGGCCGTGCTGTTCGACGGCCGCACGGGCGATGCGTTCGAGCGCCCCGTCACCATCGGCTACAAGCATGTGCTCAA
This sequence comes from Thiomonas sp., assembly GCF_054608695.1. Classification (NCBI taxonomy): domain Bacteria; kingdom Pseudomonadati; phylum Pseudomonadota; class Betaproteobacteria; order Burkholderiales; genus Thiomonas; species Thiomonas sp. Next base: position 29,590 of record NZ_JBTRXV010000038.1, on the reverse strand, counting down.
GCTGCACCACCTGGTGGACGACAAGATGCACGCCCGCTCCACCGGCCCGTACTCGCTGGTGACGCAGCAGCCGCTGGGCGGCAAGGCGCAGTTCGGCGGCCAGCGTTTCGGCGAGATGGAAGTGTGGGCGCTGGAAGCCTATGGCGCGTCTTACGTGCTGCAGGAAATGCTGACGGTGAAGTCCGACGACGTCAACGGCCGCACCAAGGTCTACGAAAGCATCGTCAAGGGCGAGCACTCGATCGAGGCGGGCATGCCCGAGTCGTTCAACGTGCTGATCAAGGAAATCCGCTCGCTGGGCCTGGATATCGAACTTGAGCGCAACTGATCGACTCGCCTCCCGGGCCAGCGTGCCCGGGATCGCACCCCTGATTTGCGCCTTACTGACACACAGGATTTGGAGGTTCGCATGAAAGCCTTACTCGATTTGTTCAAGCAGTTCCAGAAGGACGAGCATTTCGATGCCATCAGCATCGGCCTGGCATCGCCGGAAAAGATTCGTTCCTGGTCGTTCGGGGAAGTGAAGAAGCCCGAGACCATCAATTACCGCACCTTCAAGCCCGAGCGCGACGGCCTGTTCTGCGCCAAGATCTTCGGTCCGATCAAGGACTACGAGTGCCTGTGCGGCAAGTACAAGCGCCTGAAGCATCGCGGCGTCATCTGCGAGAAATGCGGCGTCGAAGTCACGCAGAGCAAGGTGCGTCGCGACCGCATGGGCCACATCGAGCTGGCCTCGCCGGTGGCGCACATCTGGTTCCTGAAGAGCCTGCCCTCGCGTCTGGGCATGATTCTCGACATGCCGCTGCGCGACATCGAGCGCGTGCTGTATTTCGAGGCCTATGTCGTCACCGACCCGGGCATGACTCCGCTGACGCGTCGCCAGGTGCTGTCGGAGGACGAGTACACCGCCAAGCGCACCGAGTTCGGTGACGAGTTCGTCGCCTTCATGGGCGCCGAGGGCATTCGCGACCTGCTGGCGCATATGGACCTGGAGCAGGAAACCGGCGAGTTGCGCGGCGACCTGCAGGGCTCGGACACCAAGGTCAAGAAAAACTCCAAGCGCCTGAAGGTGCTGGACGCGTTCCGCAAGACCAACTCCAAGCCCGAGTGGATGGTGCTGACCGTGCTGCCGGTGCTGCCGCCGGACCTGCGCCCGCTGGTTCCGCTGGACGGCGGCCGCTTCGCCACCTCCGACTTGAACGACCTGTACCGCCGCGTCATCAACCGCAACAACCGCCTGCGCCGCCTGCTCGAACTCAAGGCGCCGGAAATCATCGTGCGCAATGAAAAGCGCATGCTGCAGGAAGCGGTCGATTCACTGCTGGACAACGGCCGCCGTGGCAAGGCCATGGTGGGCCAGAACAAGCGCCCGCTGAAGTCGCTGGCCGACATGATCAAGGGCAAGGGCGGCCGTTTCCGCCAGAACCTGCTGGGCAAGCGCGTCGACTACTCCGGCCGTTCGGTCATCGTCGTCGGCCCCACGCTCAAGCTGCATCAGTGCGGCCTGCCCAAGCTGATGGCGCTGGAACTGTTCAAGCCCTTCATCTTCAACCGCCTGGAAGCCATGGGCGTGGCCACCACCATCAAGGCGGCGAAGAAGGAAGTCGATTCGCAGACCCCCATCGTGTGGGACATCCTGGAAGAGGTCATCCGCGAACATCCGGTGATGCTCAACCGTGCACCCACGTTGCACCGCCTGGGCATCCAGGCGTTCGAGCCGGTGCTGATCGAGGGCAAGGCGATTCAGTTGCACCCGCTGGTCTGCGCCGCCTTCAACGCCGACTTCGACGGCGACCAGATGGCCGTGCACGTCCCGCTGTCGCTGGAAGCGCAGATGGAAGCCCGCACCCTGATGCTGGCCTCCAACAACGTGCTGTTCCCGGCCAACGGCGAGCCCTCCATCGTGCCGTCGCAAGACGTGGTGCTGGGCCTGTATTACGCCACCCGCGAGCGCATCAACGGCAAGGGCGAAGGCATGGTGTTTGCCGACATCGGCGAAATTCATCGCGCCCTGCAGTCCGGCGACCTTGAAATCACCGCCCGCGTCAGCGTGCGCCTGACCGAGTACGAGCGCGACAAGGCCACCAAGGCCCTGACGCCCAAGACCTCGGTGGTGGAAACCACGGCCGGCCGTGCGCTGCTGTCGGAAATTCTGCCCAAGGGCCTGCCGTTCAGCGTGCTGAACAAGGCGCTGAAGAAGAAGGAAATTTCGCGCCTGATCAACTCATCGTTCCGCCGCTGCGGCCTGCGCGACACGGTGATTTTCGCCGACAAGCTGCTGCAGTCGGGCTTTGCGCTGGCCACCCGCGCGGGCATTTCCATCAGCGTGGATGACATGCTGATCCCGCAGGAAAAGCACGCCCTGATCGCCCACGCCGAGAAGGAAGTCAAGGAAATCGAGCAGCAGTACGCCTCCGGCCTGGTGACCCAGGGCGAGCGCTACAACAAGGTGGTGGACATCTGGGGCCGCACCGGCGACGAAGTCGGCAAGGCGCTGATGAACCGCCTGGCCACCGAGCCCGTGACCGACCGCCACGGCAAGGAAGGCCGCCAGGAATCGTTCAACTCCATCTACATGATGGCCGACTCCGGTGCGCGCGGTTCCGCTGCGCAGATTCGCCAGCTGGCCGGCATGCGCGGCCTGATGGCCAAGCCTGACGGCTCCATCATCGAGACCCCCATCACGGCCAACTTTCGTGAAGGCTTGAACGTGCTGCAGTACTTCATCTCCACCCACGGCGCGCGCAAGGGCCTGGCCGATACGGCGCTGAAGACCGCCAACTCCGGCTACCTCACGCGTCGCCTGGTGGACGTGACGCAAGACCTGGTCATCACCGAGCAGGACTGCGGCACCACCCACGGCGTGGCCATGCGTGCCTTGGTCGAAGGCGGCGAGGTCATCGAGTCGCTGCGCGACCGCGTGCTCGGCCGCGTTGCCGCCACCGACGTCACCAGCCCCGAGACGCAGGAAGTCATCATTCCCGCCGGCGACATGCTGGACGAAGACCTGCTCGACATGGTGGAAGCCGCCGGGATCGACGAGATCAAGGTGCGCACTCCGCTCACCTGCGAAACCCGCTACGGCATGTGCGCCAAGTGCTATGGCCGCGACCTCGGCCGTGGCGTGCTGGTGAACACCGGCGAAGCGGTTGGCGTCATCGCCGCGCAGTCCATCGGCGAGCCCGGCACCCAGCTGACGATGCGCACCTTCCACATCGGTGGCGCTGCATCGCGTGCCGCCGTGGCCTCCAGCGTGGAAGCCAAGAGCGCGGGCACGGCACGCTTCACCGCCACCATGCGCTACGTCACCAACTCCAAGGGCGAGCAGGTGGTCATCTCCCGCTCCGGCGAGGTGTTGATCACCGACGACTACGGCCGCGAGCGCGAGCGCCACAAGGTGCCTTACGGCGCCCTGCTGTTCGTCAAGGACGGCCTGGCGATCAAGGCCGGCACGCCGCTGGCCAACTGGGACCCCCTCACCCGCCCCATCATCACCGAGTACGCCGGGCGCGTGAGGTTCGAGAACATCGAGGAAGGCGTCACCGTCGCCAAGCAGGTGGACGAGGTCACCGGCCTGTCCACCCTGGTGGTGATCGATCCCAAGCGCCGCGGCTCGGCCAAGGTCATCCGGCCGCAGGTCAAGCTGCTCAACGAGCAAGGCCATGAAGTCAAGATTCCCGGCACCGAGCACGCCGTGGCCGTGGGCTTCCAGGTCGGCGCGCTGATTCAAGTGCGCGACGGCCAGGACGTCGGTCCCGGCGAAGTGCTGGCGCGCATCCCGATGGAAGGCCAGAAGACCCGCGACATCACCGGTGGTCTGCCGCGCGTGGCCGAGTTGTTCGAGGCGCGCTCGCCCAAGGACGCCGGCATGCTGGCCGAGATCACCGGCACCGTGTCCTTCGGCAAGGAAACCAAGGGCAAGGTCCGACTGGTCATCACCGACCTCGACGGCCAGAGCCACGAGTTTCTCGTGCCCAAGGAAAAGACCATCCTCGTCCACGAAGGCCAGGTCATCAACAAGGGCGAACTGGTGGTCGACGGCTCGGCCGAGCCGCAAGACATCCTGCGTCTGCTGGGCGTCGAAGCCCTGGCGCGCTACATCGTCGACGAAGTGCAGGACGTCTACCGCCTGCAGGGCGTGAAGATCAACGACAAGCACATCGAAGTGATCGTGCGCCAGATGCTGCGGCGCGTCGAGATCAAGGATTCGGGCGGGAGCGAGTACATCACCGGCGAGCAGGTGGAGCGCTCCGAAGTGCTGCAAACCAACGCCAAGCTCACCGAGCAAGGCAAGGTCCCCGCAACCTTCAACAACATCCTGCTCGGCATCACCAAGGCCAGCCTGTCCACCGACAGCTTCATCTCCGCCGCGTCCTTCCAGGAAACGACACGCGTGCTGACCGAAGCCGCCATCATGGGCAAGCGCGACGAGCTGCGCGGCTTGAAGGAAAACGTCATCGTCGGCCGCCTGATTCCCGCAGGCTCCGGCATGGCCTTCCACCAGGCCCGCAAAGCCAAGGAAGTGCTCGACCACGCCGAACGCACCGCCCAAGCCGCCGCCGAACTCCAGGCCCTGGAAGACAGCGGCTCAGCCCAGGCCGGCGAAGAAGCCAGCCTCTAATCCCACCCGGACAAGCGCACCGTCACCCGACAAAAGATGCGCGAAGTTCCGATTCAGGGTATACTTATAGATTCCAGACGCGGGGTGGAGCAGCCTGGTAGCTCGTCGGGCTCATAACCCGAAGGTCGCAAGTTCAAATCTTGCCCCCGCAACCAGAATATTCAAGGACTTAGCTCGCGCTAGGTCTTTTTTCTTTGGGCGTCTGTGCCAGATTTGTGTCAATGAGCGCGGACGTCGCACCCCACAGAGTTCCAAGGCGCTCGGCATAGGGGGCCAGGTGATCCGCCGCCAGGTGCGCATAGCGCCGCACCATTTCGGCACTCTCCCAGCCGCCCATCTCCTGCAAGGCAAACAGCGGCGTGCCACTTTGCACGTGCCAGCTCGCCCAGGTGTGGCGCAAGTCATGCCATCGGAAATCCTCGATGCCCGCACGCTTGAGCGCGGCATACCAAGCTTTGGTGCTGACCTGGACAATGGGCTTGCCGTGGTAGCTGAACACATGCGTTGCATGCACGCCCGCGTTCTTGCGAATAACTCCTAGCGCCTCGCTGTTCAGAGGCACAGGAATGGCTCGCCTAGCCTTCGCCTGGTCTGCATGGATCCAAGCAACGCGCCGCTCCATGTCGATTTGCGACCACTCTAGGCCACTCACGTTGGAGGCGCGTAAGCCGGTGGCTAGGGAGAACGCTGCCATGTCGGCAAGATGAGGCGGCAGCTCGGCCAAGAGCCGCTGCGCCTCGTCCCGTGTCAGGAAGCGAATGCGGCGCGTGGGTTCCTTGAGCATGCGGATCTTGGGGGCCTTTTCGAGCCATTCCCAATCCTGCTCGCACTTGCGCAGAATGGCGCGCAAGACTTCCAACGTTCGGTTCACTGTTGCATTGCTCAAACCCTCGGCCTGGCGTGCTTCGGTCAGACGGTCCACCGCAGCCCGATTGATCGTGTCCAGGGACTTGTCACGCAGAAAGCGATCCATCCACCGCAGCTTGGTCTTATCTTCATCGATGGTGGCCTTGTGCGACTGCTCCTTGAGCCAACGCACGACCGCCTCGTTCCAGGTATGGCGTGGCTTCTCACCTAGCTTCGAGATCCGCCATGCCTCGACTTTCAGCTTGTCGTGGAATTCCTGCGCGAGGGCTTTGGACTCAACCCCAGTAGAGCGGCGTATTCGTTCTCCGTTGGGAACGAGAATGTCGACCCACCAGGTCTTGCCGCGTTTGTAAAGTGGCATCGCTCCAACTCCTTGTTCAGTGCCACTCGCAAGGCTTGCCGAGGCGCGGCATAAAGTCCGCGCAACCAGTCGGCAAGATCGTCATCAATGAACACCCAGGCACGCCCTGCTTTGGCACCAGGAATGAGTCCTACCTTGCTCCTGCGACGCACTTCTTCCGGGTGCATCCTGAGGAACGCAGCGGCTTCAATGAGGCTGAGCGTGCGCATGGTGAGAAATCAGGTGTGCTGTGGACGAAGCAGGGGGTAGGCCGTCGCGGACAAAGTCCAAACGCGAGTACGGTCCAGCGATATTGGGAATGCCATCTACGTAGCGGAAGAGTTCCGTCGCCGTAACTCGGCCTCCGCTAACAGACACCCGCCAGGGCGATTGCATGCAAAGCCCCGAATCTGTTGCGACCAAGCCAACACGTTGGACTCGCACAAAGCGTTCGCCGACTCCCGCGAGATGCTTAAGCCATGTGGGCAAGTTGAACCACCGACGTACCGACTTTGAGAAATCGTCGTGCCCGCCCGAGCCGTGGAGCCTGGCGCCCTTTGGTAGCTGCTCTTCTCCATCGAACTTGCTGATGTATTTGCAGAGGTATCCGACGGCGTTGCGCGCCCATTCGATGCGGGTGTGTCCATGGGGCCACCATCCTTGCTTGTCAGGTTTGGGAAGAGTCAGTCCACGCGGCAGCCAAAGGAGCACGTGGTAGTGGAGAGCGCCGCGCTTCTGCAGCTCGGCAACCCACACATAGCGCAGCGTGTGGCCACGGCGTTCGAGCCAGTGGCGTATGCGCTTGAGGAGTTCCGAAACATCGCGGGGCGAGAACCCATCGACATCTCGGTACGTCAGCGTGAGCATGGCCGGTTTGAAAAGACGGCTTTGCAAGGTGAAATCGAACATGCGCGCCGCAGTGGTGACGGAACGACGCAGCCTCTTCATGCGAGCCTTTCGCTGATCGATCTCTATGGGTTGATAGTCCTGCGTGTCACTTGTTTTAAAGGTGACAAGCCCAGAAGGCACCGCAGCCGCAAGCGCGCCCAGGGGCGCGCAATGCGGCTGCGCTTGTGGTGCTACGGAATCCTGGACGTACGGGGTATTCATATTCCCCCACTATAGAGGGAACTTGATATACCGTCAAGGGGTTTTTACATTCCCTTATTGAATCGTGCGACGCTGCTCTCGATCCAGCTCGAGCTTGTGCTCGCCAGAGACAACCTTCCAAAAATTGGAAACCGCTTGCACTGCCTTAAAGGCAAGCGAACGCTCCGCCTCAGGGCCGACCTCTGGGAACTCCTCGCGGATCTTGATGCCAAGGATCGCCTCATACTTGGCGACGGTCTTCTTGCTGTGGACTAAGTAGAGCACCTTCCAGCCAACGTGCCGCCCAAGGACGCACATGCCAACCGCCGACTCCAACTCGTCAAGTTGGCCCTTGAAATCGTGCATAGCCTTGTCGATGCGCTCAAGCAGGCGCTTGGCTTCTTCGGCCTCAAGAGGTGGCGCGTGACGGCGGGCTTTGGTCATGTGGGAAGCATAGCAGGTGAGGGAAGATAAAAAACCCTCAATCACTGGCTCGGACGCTGGGAAGCAAGGCCACAAAAAAGGGTGGCCCCCATGTGGCATGTAACCACGCTGTTCTGTCACGCCACTTACTGGTTTGTGGGTAATGTTGTTCAGCTACACCGACCATAGCGGGGCGCTCTCACACGCCCTGCGTCTTTCCCGTTGCAGGCGAAATACACCCACCAAGCAACGAACATTACTGAATCAACGACCGTTGACTCCACCTCTACAACAAAGATATACTGAGCGAACGCAATAGAAAAGGAGGCCACATGAGCAACGACCTACTTCAAATAGCAAATCAACGAATCGCCGAACTGCAACAGGAAATTGATGAACTTGAAACCTTTAAACGTACACTGTCCCGCCTAGCTTCGTTTGCCAATCAACGGGATCGCCCTATTTCACCCCTAGCAGCAATGGGTCGCCGATCATCGGGAGAAAGCATCCTGGGAAAGATTGAGCAGCGTCTAGCCGAAACGAATGTGATAACGCAACGTGAAAAAATTGAGCGAGCCGTCTCGGAGATTCTTACCAAGCAAGCCCCGATGACCACGGCACAACTATTGGCTGATCTAGTGAAGCGCGGGATCACTCTTGGCGGGACAGAGCCCGAGAGGAATCTTTCGGTCTACCTGAGCCGATCCAATCATTTTGAAATGCGGCGCAAAGACGGTGGCTGGTTTCTACGAAACAAAGAAAAAACCCCTGAAGGCGGCAACCTTACAGGGGATAGTCTTGTCTAGGGGCGGTCGTTGGTACGACGCGGAGACTTTGGACCTACCGCGCGTCGGTTCGATTCCGATCCGCTCCACCTGTTCGCAGAAGCTTTACAACTTTCTTTTCAGGAGGATGCTATGCCCCCGCCATGACGTAACGCGCTGAGAAAACTCACAATTACGGGTAATGGCGCGACCCGAAACGACAACGATTTTAGGATAGCCTAGGACCGTTGACCCGGCAAGGTCGATGGTCTTTTTTTTTTGGGCAAGGCCCTCGTTTGTTGCTCCTTGCCACCGCACAGAGGATCGCAAACGGATCAAACTTCCATAGCATTGCCATTTTTGAGCCTTGGGTGTTGTGACCTAGAAATACTGCTTGTGACATAGTTGTGCCTTTCTACAGTCGAATTCGGCAACGAGTACCGACCTAACTCATTGAAAATAATTGTCTTTTTTATGCTTGATGCGACTCATAACCCGAAGGTCGCAAGTTCAAATCTTGCCCCCGCAACCAATTGAATCAAGCACTTAGCCCGGACCCACCCTCCGGGCTTTTTGTTGCCCGGCGTTCATGTAGGCGCTGTGTAGGCTTTTTGCGGGAATGGCTGGGCATGTCTGCGGCTGCAGAAACGACAAGCCCGGCCATCGCGACGGGACTTGCTTCGAGCTTCGGTGTGTCGGTGTGGCATCAAGAAAACCCGCTGGGGGGAGCCCCGTGGGGATGGGCCGAGCGCCATGAACCACGCCGGTGATGAAGCCGGGCCGCTCTGCGCCGGCGCCCCCGCCAGGCGCTATGTGAGGCCGCGTGGATGACCATAGGCCAATCATGGGAGCTTCTGCTGGCGAGCAAGAATTAAGTGTTTACCCTATTGTGCAGTGCAACACAATCTGGAGATTCATCATGACTGCATCCCTCGCCAAACCTGCCTCGACATCCAAACCCCGCGCCGCTGTCGCGTCACCTCTGCAGCTTGCGCTTGGCGCTGCGCGGCTGCGCGCAAAGCGGTGATCACGCGCCGCGACGCGCGCCGTCTGCTCGAGCGCGCCGAACGCTACACAAGCTCGCAGCCCGGCTTTGCCGAAGACCTGTGCGCTGCTGCGCTCGCTCACCTTCGCTGAGTTCCTTGAGCGGCGGACCGTCGCTACGGTGCCAGACGTTTCGGCGCCACAGTCGACTGCACGCCCCAGCGCAATCGGCTCCCCGGCCCAATCACGCCAGCTCCCGCAGCCACTTCGCGAGGACTGCGGCAACCAGTTCGTGATCTTCCCGCTGCGGCAGCCCGGACACGGTGACCGCACCCCATAGCAGCCCGCTGCGGCTGCGCAGCGGAAAGCTGCCGCCATGCGACGCGTAATCGCGCAGCGGCAGGCCCATCTTGTCCTGCAGCGTGCTGCCCTCGGCGCCCAGCGCAAGACCCACCGCGTACGAACTGCGCGCCTGCAACTCGACGGTGTTGCGCTTGCGCCGCACCCAGTCGGCGTGGCGGGCGTGGCCCCGGCCATCGACGAGAAGAACACCGTCTTCCCGCCCAGGCGCACCTCGATGGCCAGGGCGGCGCAGCGCTCGAGCGCTGCCTCGCGCAGCAACGAGCCCAGGCGCCAGGCTGCATCCGCGCCGACGGGTTCGCACGCCAGCTCCGTCTCCTGGGCTGCAACCCGATCCAGTTCCTGTTTGACGTCCAATCCATTCCTCGCAATCGCCCGTCTTTCGGGCACGGTCATCACGGTCATGTTTGCACTTTGCTGATGATCCAGGGCGGGCGGCCCCATCCCATCGCCGCGATCGAAATCGCCTTGGCCAACGGCTTTGGGTGATGACGACACCTTCGGCAGTCTCGCCGGCGGCCATGCTAACCACGGCAAGACTCTTTGCCAAATCCCGTGCGGGCAGGATTCGAATGCGTCGAGTGCCTCAATGCATTGCTGCATCCCTGGCCCGGGCTTCGGGCGCAGGATGATGCGAATCCGCTCGCGCTCGATGAGGACTTCGCTCTGCCGCTTGAACCGAAGCGCTTTGGGCAGCGCGCGGCTTGACGGCGACCGTTGGCGCACCATGCAGGCGCGCCGATGCTCCGGCTTGGTGCGAACCTGCTCGCTTCAGCGTGCGCCATCGGCATGCCGACAGGCCATTCTCAGGGGAAGCCGCAGATCTGCGCTGGCATATTTCATGCTTCTACCTCGTCAGGAGGCGCGCTGATGGCGCGCACTGAGGCGGGCTAGGGTTCCGGTTGCGTTTGTATGGCGCGATGTCTGGTCCGAGAGCTTGCCGGCTTTGCGACTGCGGAGCTCCACGGAGGGATAAAAGCCCGGGAGGACGCCCATTGCGGCGCGCCTCCCCTTTGTCCCTTGAAACCCGGAGCCTGCCATGACCCTGTTGCAAACCCTGTTGCGCAAAGTTCTGCCTGCCGCTGGCTTATTGACGCTGGCCTTGCACCCGATTCCCTCGTTTGCCCAGGTGACCTTGGGCGTGTCCGACTGGCCGGGCTGGGTGGCCTGGTACGTGGCGGAGAAGGAGGGCTACTTCAAGAAATACGGCGCTGACGTCAAACTGGTCTGGTTTCCCGACTACATGACCTCGGTCAACGCCTTGTCGGCCGGGCAGATCGACGCCAATTGCCAGGCCTTGATCGACACGCTCTCGCCGGTGGAGAAGAAGGTGCCGGCCAAGGTGATTCTGGTCACCGACAACTCGGCCGGGAATGACGCGCTGATGGTGAGCAACAGCATCAAGACCTTCCCTGAACTCAAGGGCAAGACGGTGGGCGTGGAGATCGGCTCGATCGAGAACTACCTCGCCGCCACCGCGCTGAAAATGCACGGCATGGGCGAGAAGGACGTGAACTTCGTCAATATGTCCACCGGGGATGCAGCGGCGGCGCTCATTGCCGGCAAGGTGCCGGCCGCCGGGGTGTGGAACCCCTGGATTCAGCGCATCCAGCAACACAAGGCAGGCCATCCCCTGTTCACCAGCAAGTCCGCCCCTGGCCTGATTCCAGACGTGGTGTATGCCCGCGACGCCGCGCTGGCCGCGCACCAGAAGGACTTCGTCGGCATGACCAAGGCCTGGTTCGCGGCGGTGAAGTTCATCGAAGCCAACCCAATGAAAGCGGCCGAGATCATGGCGCCTCACGTCGGCCTCAAGCCGCAGGAATACGCCCTCAGCCTGGCCGGCACCAAGCTGTTCGGCGCCAAGCTCAATCTGGAGGCCATGAGCAAGAGCACGGCGCCGGTGTCGCTGTATGTGAGCACGGCCGCCACGGGTGACTTTCTCGTGAGCCAGAAGGCCATCACCGCGACCCCCGATCCGGCCGGCTTCATCGACGCCGGCATCGTGAAAGCCGCGATGAAGCCGTGATGTTGGCAGCCGCCGACCCGCGCCACGGCCTGCTTGAGAACCCCCAGGCCGAGACCATGCCGCAGCCTTACCCCGAGGGAGTTGCGGTCCGTTGGATTGGCGCGGTATTTGCTGACTTGGCTGATGCGGTCCTGGCATTCGCACGAGAGATCAGGCGCATGGCGCCGCTGGAGTCACGATGAGCGCACAACCTCTGGACGCCGGCAGTTCCCTGCCGCTTGCCAAGTCGCAAACACCGCGCACCAGCCGGCGCTGGAGGGATGGCCTGCGCATCCGCGCGGCCATTCCCAACTGGGCCTACGTCGCCTTGTCGGTCAGCGGATTTTTACTGCCGCTCATCGTCTGGCAAGTGGTGGCCGCAAGCGGCTGGGTGGGTTCGCTGTTCCTGCCCTCGCCGCTGGACGTGGTGCACAGCTTCATCGACTGGCTGCGCAACGGCCTGTCGGACGATACCTTCATCAGCATCTACCGCGTGGTCATGGGCTTCTTGCTCGCGGCCATCATCGGAGTGCCGCTGGGCCTTTACATCGGCGCCTACAAATGGTTCGAGGCGCTGCTGCAGCCGGTCAACGACTTCGTGCGCTACATGCCGGCCTCGGCCTTCATCCCGCTGGTGCTGCTGTGGGTGGGCATCGGCGAAGGCTCGAAGATCGCCATCATTTTCATCGGCGTGATTTTCCAGATCATCGTCATGGTGGCCGACGCGGTGCGGCGCGTTCCCGAGAACTATCTGGAAGTGGCCTACACCATGGGCGCGCGCCAGGGCGAGGTGCTGAGCCTGGTGATCTGGCGCGGCATCCTGCCCGAGTTGCTCGACATCCTGCGCATCAACATGGGCTGGGCCTGGACCTATCTGGTGGTGGCCGAGATGGTGGCGGCCAACAGCGGCCTGGGCTTCCAGATCCTGCAAAGCCAGCGCTTCCTCAACACGCCAAAAATCTTTGTCGGCATTTTCATCATCGGGCTCATCGGCCTGCTGTTCGACCTGGCATTCCGCTGGGCCTACCGCCTGGCTTTCCCCTGGAAGCGCGTTTGAGGCGCCGAGGCCATGACGCAATCCGAAGTGCATTTCGAGGCCGTGAGCAAGAGTTTTGCGCGCCGCAAGGAGCAGCCCCTGCTGGTGCTGGACCGCGTGTCGCTGCGCGTCGCACCGGGTGAGTTTCTGGTGCTGGTGGGGGCTTCGGGATGCGGCAAGTCCACCCTGCTGCGCATCCTCGCCGGGCTGGAAAGCTACGACGGCGGCAACGTCATCCTCGACGGCCAGCCCATTCACGGCCCAGGCTCCGACCGCGCCATGGTGTTCCAGCACTACAGCCTCTATCCCTGGCTGACGGTGAAGGACAACATCCGCTTCAGCCGCCAACTGCGGGTGGTGCGCGACAACCTCACCAGCAACGATGTGGAAATCGCCTCCGGCCGCTCCGACGCGCTGCTCCAGCTCATGGGCCTGACGCACGCCGCCGGCTACTACCCCAACCAGCTCTCGGGCGGCATGCAGCAGCGCGTGGCCATCGCCCGCGCGCTGATGAACCGGCCCAAGCTGCTGTTGATGGACGAGCCCTTCGGCGCGCTCGATGCGCAGACGCGCGAGGTCATGCACGACCTCATCCGCCATGTGCATCAGCTCGAAGGCACGACCATCGTCTTCGTCACCCACGACGTGGACGAGGCGCTGTACCTGGGCGACCGCGTGGTGGTCATGGCGCCGCGCCCCGGGCGCATCGACAGCGTGGTGGGCGCTCCCTTCGGCAGGCGGCGCGACCAGGAGCTGAAGGCGACGCCCGAGTTCCTCGCCCTCAAGCGCCAGATCCTGCAGCGCATCCGCGAGACCTCGGGCATGAAGACGGATCTCGATCAGCTCGATCAGCTCAGCAAGCATCTCGAAGCCAGGGCCGAGGGGCGTTCCTCGGCGGACTCGCGCCCCCTCGGAGGGCAGGTGTGAGCACGTCACAAGGAGATTTCGCATGACGCAGAGCGTCAACCCCGTTCCCCCGGAAACCCTGCTCTGGGAGGAGCTTTTGCCGGGCGGCTGCCACTGGTCCGGAACGCTGCGGCGCGGCACGGCCCTGCGCCTCACCGACACTGGTGGTCGCGCCAACCTCGCGGCGCTGTTCTACCGCGTCGACGAAAAGCTCGAGCGCTACAACATGCCCGACACCCTCAAGGCGCAGCACACCGCGATGCTGACGCAGGGGCACGCGCTGTATTCCGACATGGGCCGGGTGATGTGCTCCATCACGGCGGATCTCTGCGGCTGGCACGACACCCTCGGCGGCCTGTCCACCGATGCCGGCATCCAGGCCCGGTACGGAAACACCAGCTACCAGACCCACCGCAACGCGATGCACCGCAGCGCCGAGGACGGCCTGCTGATCGAACTCGGCAAGTATGGCCTGGGGCGCAAGGACCTGGTGCCCAACGTCAACTGGTTCAGCAAGGTCGCGGCCGACGCCGACGGCAGGCTGCACTTCGACACCGCCCACGGACGCGCAGGCGCGTGGCTCGACCTGCGCTTCGACATGGACGTGCTCGCCGTGTTCTCCGCCGCGCCGCACCCGCTGGACCCGCGGCCCGACTATGCGCCCAGCGACATCAACCTCAGCGCATGGCGCTGCGGCCCGGCCGCTGCCGGCGACGTCTGCCGCAACGCCTGCGCCGAGAACCAGCGCGGCTTCTACCGCACCGACCTGCTGGTCCGCTGAACCCGATCCACCCTCCGACTCGCCATGTCCTCCTTCCATCTCGTCGAAAGCCCGCTCGATCCGGGCGCCGCCGCGTACGACCACGTTCTTCCCGCCGGGGAGGGCTGGCTGCACCCCATCCGGGCGGGGCAGACTTTCCGCATCCTCGACCTCGAAGGCAACCAGGCCGTGGACACCTTGTTCTACAGCGCGCACGACGTCACCGAGCGCTACAGCGCCACCGAAACCCTCAAGCAGCAGGGCGCGATCTACCTCACCGCGGGCAGCAAGCTGATGTCCAGCCACGGCCGCGAGATGCTCGCCATCACCGCCGACACCTGCGGCCGCCACGACACCCTGGGCGGCGCCTGCGCGGCCGAGAGCAACGCCGTGCGCTACGCGCTGGACAAGCGGCCCATGCATTCCTGCCGCGACACTTTCCTCAAGTGCCTGTGGCAGTACGACGGCGGGCTGACCAAGCGCGACCTGACCAGCAACATCAACTTCTTCATGAACGTGCCGGTCACGCCAACAGGCGGGCTGCAGTTCGCCGACGGCGTGTCGGCGCCGGGCAAGTACGTGGAGATGCGCGCCGCAATGGACGTGCTGTGCCTCATCTCCAACTGCCCACAGCTCAACAACCCGTGCAACGCCTACAACCCCACGCCCGTGCGCCTGCTGATCTGGAACTGAGGCCGCTCCAATCCCCTGGCGGGACGACCCGGCAGGCTCCTCTGCCCAACGGGACGACCCGCCGCAGCCCAAGATGAAACAGCAGCCCATCTCACCGCGTCGACATGCCTTGCCAGGCGGGCATTGACATGTTCGACGCCGTCCTGATCGCCAACCGCGGCGCCATCGCCTGCCGCATCGTCCGCACCCTCAAGCGCATGGGCATCCGTGCCGTGGCGGTGTATTCCGAGGCCGACCGCGACAGCGCCCACGTGCGCATGGCCGACGCCGCCGTGTGCATCGGCCCGGGCCCGGCGGCGCAGAGCTATCTGAAGGCCGAGGCCATCCTCGACGCGGCGCGGCAGACCGGGGCGCAGGCCATCCATCCCGGCTACGGCTTCCTGTCCGAGAATCCGGACTTCGCCGCGGCCTGCGAGGCCGCCGGCATCGCCTTCATCGGCCCCACGCCGGCGCAGATGCGCGCCTTCGGCCTCAAGCACACGGCGCGCGAACTGGCGCGGCAGAACGGCGTGCCGCTGCTGCCGGGCAGCGGGCTGCTGGCGGACGCCGGCCACGCGCTGGCGGAGGCGCGGCGCATCGGTTTTCCGGTCATGCTCAAGAGCACGGCGGGCGGCGGCGGCATCGGCATGCAGCTGATCTGGAGCGAGAACCAGTTGCACGAAGCCTATGCCCGGGTCGACCGCCTGGCGCGGGCCAACTTCAAGGAGGCCGGCATCTACCTGGAGAAGTACGTGCAGGCTGCGCGCCACATCGAGGTGCAGGTGTTCGGCGACGGCGCCGGGCATGTGGTGCACCTCGGCGAGCGCGACTGCTCGGTGCAGCGCCGCAACCAGAAAGTGATCGAGGAAACCCCGGCGCCCAATCTGCCGGATGCGGTGCGCCAGTCCCTGTGCGACACCGCGCTGCGGTTGATGCGCAGCGTCGACTACCGCAACGCCGGCACGGTGGAATACGTGCTCGACGCCGACACCGGCGCCTTCTACTTCCTCGAGGTCAACACCCGGCTGCAGGTCGAGCATGGCGTGAGCGAGGAGGTCGGCGGGGTGGACCTGGTGGAGTGGATGGTGCGCCAGGCCGCGGGCGAGTCGCCCAGCGCCGGCCATGCGCACGCGCCGCGCGGCCACAGCATCCAGGTGCGGGTGTACGCCGAAGACCCGGCGAAGAACTTCCAGCCCGCCGCCGGCCTGCTCACCGAGGTGGCGTTCCCGCCGGATGTGCGCGTGGAAACCTGGGTCGAGACCGGTTCCGAGGTCAGCGCGTTTTACGACCCCATGCTGGCCAAGCTCATCGTGCATGGCAGCGACCGCGCCGATGCGCTGGCACGCATGCAAGCCGCGCTGGCGAGCACGCGGCTCTACGGCTTCGAGACCAATCTGGGCTATCTGCGGCAGATCGTGGCCGACGCCACCTTCGTGCAGGGGCGCCAGACCACCCGCTATCTCGACGGGCTGCATGCTCTGGCGCGCACGGTGGACGTGCTCGAGCCCGGCGTGCAGACCAGCCTGCAAGACTGGCCGGGACGGCTGGGCTATTGGGACGTGGGCGTGCCGCCCTCCGGCCCGATGGACGCGCTGGCGCACCGCGCCGCGAACCGCCTGCTGGACAACCCGGCGGATGCCGCGACGCTGGAACTCACCCTGGCCGGGCCGACCCTGAGGTTCAACACCGACAGTGTGTTCGCGCTCACCGGCGCCGACATGCCCGCCACGCTGGATGGCCAGCCGGTCGCATTCTGGCGCAGCCATGCGGTACGGGCTGGCCAAGTGCTCAAGCTCGGCAGCGCAGGCGCTGCGGGTTGCCGCGCCTATCTCGCCGTGGCGGGGGGATTCGACGCGCCGCTGTACCTAGGGAGCCGCGCCACCTTCACCCTCGGCCAGTTCGGCGGCCATGCCGGGCGCACGCTGCGCACCGGGGACGTGCTGCACCTGGGCAGCAATCCGCAATCGCAGCCAGGCTGCGAAGCGGCAGCCACAGCGCGCCCGGTGTACGCCCAGCAATGGGACATCGCGGTGCGCTACGGCCCGCACGGCGCGCCGGACTTTTTCACCGACGCCGACGTGGCCATGCTGTTCGCCACCGCCTGGGCGGTGCACTACAACTCCAACCGCACCGGCGTGCGCCTCATCGGCCCCAAGCCCGCGTGGGCGCGTCGCGACGGCGGCGAGGCCGGGCTGCACCCGTCGAACATCCACGACAACGCCTATGCCGTGGGCAGCATCGACTTCACCGGCGACATGCCCATCCTGCTCGGCCCCGACGGCCCCAGCCTGGGCGGCTTCGTCTGCCCCGGCGTGGTGGTCGCCGCCGACCTGTGGAAGCTGGGCCAGCTGCGCCCCGGCAGCACCGTGCGCTTCGTGCCGGTGAGCCTGGACGAAGCCGCCAGGCTGGAAGCCGCGCAGGATGCGGCACTG
The DNA here is from genome assembly GCF_054608695.1 of Thiomonas sp. Taxonomy (NCBI): domain Bacteria; kingdom Pseudomonadati; phylum Pseudomonadota; class Betaproteobacteria; order Burkholderiales; genus Thiomonas; species Thiomonas sp. Next base: position 12,328 of record NZ_JBTRXV010000038.1, on the reverse strand, counting down.
CGCCTGCTGGATGCGCCCGGCTGCCTCCCTCTCGATCCACCACTGGCCGTCGCCCCGGCGCTGGAGTCGCCCGTCGTCGCGCAAATGCAAGCGCCTGGGGAAACGCACCGCCGCCCGAAGTTTCCCCAACCCCCTTGGGGGTCGACTGCTGCAGGGCAGCAGTCTGGGGGCTCTCCTGATCATCCGGTCGGTGTGGTGTATCGCGTGGCCGGCGACAAGAACCTGCTGGTGGAATACGGCCCGCTGGTGCTCGATCTGGAATTGCGCCTGCGGGTGCATGCGCTGATGCAGTGGATCGAGGCGCAGCACCTGCCCGGCATCATCGACCTCACCCCCGGCATCCGCTCGCTGCAGATTCATTACGACAACCGCGTGCTGCCCTTGCCTGATTTGCTGCAGGCCTTGCAACGCGCCGAGGCCGCCTTGCCACCCGCCGAGGACATGGAGGTGCCCTCGCGCATCGTCCATCTGCCGCTGAGCTGGGACGATCCCGCCACCCGCCTGGCCATCGCGAAGTACATGGCGGGCGTGCGCAAGGACGCGCCGTGGTGCCCGAGCAATATCGAGTTCATCCGCCGCATCAACGGGCTGGAGTCGGTGGACGACGTGCTGCGCACCGTGTTCGAGGCCAGCTATCTGGTGCTGGGCCTGGGCGATGTGTATCTGGGCGCGCCCGTGGCCACGCCGCTCGACCCGCGCCATCGCCTCGTCACCACCAAATACAACCCGGCGCGCACCTGGACGCCGGAAAACGCCGTGGGCATTGGCGGCGCCTACCTGTGCGTCTACGGCATGGAGGGGCCGGGCGGCTACCAGTTCGTCGGCCGCACCCTGCAGATGTGGAACCGCTGGCGCCAGACAGCCGCGTTCACCGATGGCAAGCCCTGGCTGCTGCGCTTTTTCGACCAGGTGCGCTTCTTCCCGGTGAGCACCGAGGAACTGGCCACCATCCGCGCCGACTTCCTGCATGGCCGCTACGAACTCGACATCCGCGAAGACCGCTTCCGCCTGGCCGACTACCGTCGCTTCCTCGCCAACGAGGCCGAGAGCATTGCGGCCTTTCGCGCCAGGCAGCAGCAGGCTTTCGCTGCGGAACGCGAGCATTGGGCGCAAACCGGCCAGGCCGACTGGACTCGCGATGCCGATATCGGAAGCGCCGGCAGCGACAGCGAACTCGACCTGCCCCACGGCACCCGCCCGGTGGCCAGCCATGTCGCGGGCAGTGTGTGGAAGGTGTTTGCCCAACCCGGCCAGGCCGTGCAAGCCGGTGAGGTGTTGTGCATCCTGGAATCGATGAAGATGGAGATCAGCGTGGCTGCGCCGGCCGACGGCGTGGTCGAGCGCCTGCTGTGCCGCGAAGGCGGGGCGGTGAGCGCGGGACAAAACCTGTTGATCTTGACGGAGACCTAAATGCTCGAGAGCCTGACCATCCCCGCGCTGCATGCCGCATATCGCAATGCCGGCCTGACCCCCACCGCCCTGATCGAGGAGCTGCTGGCACGCAACGCGCGCTACCCCGACCACGCCATCTGGATCACACCGCCGGAACGCGAACGCCTGCTGGCCCGCGCCCGCGAGCTGGAGGCGCACGGCATGGACGGCCTGCCCCTGTACGGCGTGCCCTTCGCGATCAAGGACAACATCGACCTGGCCGGCGTGCCCACCACCTGCGCCTGCCCCGACTACGCCTACACGCCGCAGCAGTCGGCCACCGTCGTGCAGCAGTTGCTCGACGCCGGCGCCATCGCCATGGGCAAGACCAATCTCGACCAGTTCGCCACCGGGCTCAACGGCACGCGTTCGCCCTATGGCGCCTGCCGCAACGCCTTCGACCCCGACTACATCTCGGGCGGCTCCAGCTCCGGCTCGGCTGTGGCCGTGGCCCTGGGGCTGGCGAGCTTTTCACTCGGCACCGACACCGCAGGCTCGGGCCGCGTGCCGGCCGCGTTCAACAATCTCATCGGCCTGAAGGCCACCTGCGGCTTGATCTCCACCCACGGTGTGGTCCCCGCCTGCCGCTCGCTCGACGTCGTATCCATTTTCGCCCTGGCTGCCGCCGACGCGCAGCAGGTGTTCGCCGTGGCATTGGGCGAGGACGCGGCGGACGTCTACTCCCGCCCCGCCCAGCCGCACGGCTTCGACTTTGGCCGCGCGGCGCATTTTCGCTTCGGCGTGCCCGCGCGCAAGGACCTGCAGTTCTTCGGCGACGCCGAATCCGAACGCCTGTTCGACGCCTCCGTGGCACGGCTGCAGCGCTTGGGCGGCGAGGCCGTCGAGATCGACTTCGCCCCCTTCATCGACACCGCGCACCTGCTCTACGGCGGCCCCTGGGTGGCCGAGCGCTACCAGGCCATCCGCAGCTTCATCGACGCCCAGCCCGAGGCACTGTTCCCGGTGACGCGCACCATCACCCTGGGCGGCGCCAAGCCGCTCGCCGCCGACGCCTTCGCCGCGCAGTACCGGCTGCGCGGGCTGCAGCGCCTGTGCGCGCCGGTGTGGGACCAGGTGGACTGCATCGTCACGCCAACAGCTGGCACCATCTACACCCGCGCCGAAATGCTGGCCGAGCCCATGGCCCGCAACACCGACTTAGGGCTGTACACCAACTTCATGAACCTGCTGGACTACGCCGCCATTGCCGTGCCCGCAGGCTTCCGCAAGGACGGCCTGCCGCTGGGCATCACCCTGTTCGCTCCGGCCCACCAGGACGTGCCCTTGCTGCACCTGGCCGAGCGCTGGCAGCACGACCGGGGGCTGCCTTGCGGCGCGGTCGAAACCGCAGCGCCGGCCATCGTGGAATTGGCCCCGAGCGCCCCGACCGCGTCTGCCGTGCCCAGCGGCCAGGTGCGCGTCGCCGTGGTCGGCGCCCACCTCAGCGGCCTGCCGCTCAACGGGCAGCTCACCTCGCGCAGCGCGCGGCGCGTGCTTGAAACCCGCACGGCGCCCCACTACAAGCTCTACGCCCTGCCCGACGGCAGACGCCCCGCCCTGATCCGCGTCGCCAGCGGCGGCGCTGCGATTGCCTGCGAAGTGTGGGAGCTACCCGCCTCCAACTTCGGCTCCTTCGTCGCCGGCATCCCGGCGCCTCTTGGCATCGGTAGCCTGCAGCTTGAAGATGGCAGCACGGTGACCGGTTTCATCTGCGAGGGCATCGGCATCGAAGGCGCACGGGACATCACGGCGTTCGGCGGGTGGCGGGCGTATCTCGCGGTGGCGAGCACTGGACGTTCTGCTTCTTGAGATTGCCAGAATGGGCGACAGACTCGAAGCGACGCACAAAGCTCCCCCTCCCGTCCTCCCCCACGGAGTGGGGGAGGTGAGAAAAGCGCTGCGCGAATTTGAGGGATGCCCTCCCGGCCTCCCCCGCGAGGTGGGGGAGGTGCCGGCCCCTCCCCATGCATGGGGAGGGGTGGGGAGTGGTTCGGACGGTCACGGATGTGGGAAACAACCATCATCGTTCTGCCACATCGCTCGGCGGTGCAGGGCCGGCGCCTACGTCGGCCGGAATGGCACCTTGGCGGATCCGGTCCGCATGGCGATGGCCGGGGCGACGGTCATCGCTCGGCACCGAGGCTCAATGATTTAATTGACCGGGAAGCCTCCCACGTAGGCATACACGGGATGGTTGATCATGCCGGCAGGGGCCACGCGTTCGAGATTGACGCGGGCGTCGGCGCGCGGGCCGTCGAACTCGTAGGCGAAGCTTTTGCCGTGGTCCTTGAACTCGATGCTGCGGCCCCATTGCGCGTTGATGGAGTCGGTGCTCGGGGTGATCGCGACGACGCGGCTGGCTGCGGAATCGGGCACCGTGTTGCCAAATAGCCGGGTGGGTATGGCGGCTTGAGCGCTCACGGCGGTGGCGAGGCCGGCAATGGCGAGAAGGGCTGAGAATTTGTTCATGATCAACTCCAGGAAAGTGGGGCCAAGCCCCGGTTGCTGAACGCCGCGGTATCCAAAGCATCGCGGACGACTGCAGTGTTCGCCTGGTGACTTAAATCTAACTTAGGGGAGTATTACGCCGCATGCTGTCAGGGGGTATGCAAACGGCGGCTTTGCTGACTGTTGCAAAACGCGCTACGTCTCCTTGGTTTTGTGGGTGGTCGCGGCGCATCGCTCGCCAGCGCGGGACCGGGCGCTAACCGGAGACAGCCGGACAGGAGGGCTTGAGTCGCGCCCCTTCCAACCAGGGCAGGGTGGAGTGGATGATTTGCCCTTGCCCATGCGCAATGTCACCAAACGAGATTTCAAAATCGGCCAGCTGGCGTAGCTCCTCGTCGTGCGCGGAGCCGTTTTGTACCCGGGTCCAGGCGGCACGAACCTCCTCCGCGCGCATGGCACGCGGACGTACGCGCATGAAACACGACCCCGAGGCCAGCCATAGGACGGGTGCGCGTTCGTCCGGAACGTGGACCATGGCCTGTGTGCCGCTGCCTTGCGGCTCACGCTCCCAGCGTTCGGCGTAATCGGCCTCGATGCCGACTTCGTCGATGGCGTCGCAGGCCGGCGAGAAGGCCATGCTGCCGAAATCGCGCCGGCCCGTGGGGCGGTAGTCCAACTGGCGCAGCCATTCGCAGGTGTCGCCCTGCACCTGGGTGATGCCGGCGAAACCTTCCTGGCGCAGCAGGCCGAGCAGCTCGTCGCGGCTGCAATCGTGCAGGGATGTGCGTCCCTTGCATGGCGGCCGATCGGCGGGAATGCGCAGGTCGGCGTGCCACTGCGCGGTCTGCAGCCACAACACGAGGGTGGTGTCGTCGCGCAGGCCCGGCGCGGTCAGCAGGGTGCGGCGCCACAGGCCCTGGTAGTGCGGGGGGACGGTGTCGGACATCAGTCGTGAAACTCCGGGAAATGGCGCAGGCCCTTCCAGAACGCCAGGTCGTGGTTGGGCCACAGCATGGCCTGCTCGCGCGTGGCAAGGGCCTTGAGCTTGCGGATGCTGGCGATGGCCTGGTGCTCGCGCTCCAGCCAGCAGATGCCGGGGGCGATTTCGTCGCGCAGGTTTTCCTCCAGGTCGGCGGCGTCGCCGCAGAGGATCACGGGGGCGCCGCGCGGCAGTTCGACCCACAGCGACATATGGCCCGCGGTGTGCCCGGGGCTGGAGATCGCGCGCACGCCGGGCAGCAGGTCGTATTCGCCGCGCATGGTTTTCCAGCGGTGATGGCCGGCGAAGTCGTCGGCGAAATAGGCGGGGTCCAGACCGCTGCGCGCGGCTTCCATTTCGTCGTGCTGCACGTGCACCTCGGCGCCGCATACCTCGCACAGGCCGCCGGCGTGGTCGAAGTGCAGGTGGCCGAGGAAGACGAGGTCGATGTCGGCTGCGGTCAGGCCGAGCCGCGCCAGATGGCTGGGCAGGCGCTGGTCCTCGCGCATGTCGGGGGCGCCGAAGGCGAAGGTCTGCGGGGCGTAGTAGCGCTCGCGCAGCCGCGGGTCGGCGATCTTGCCGTAATCGCATCCCACGTCGTAGAGGATGCGCCCCTGCGCGGTCTCGATCAGATAGGCCAGGATGGGGGCTTCGATGATCTCGCCCTGGCCGCGGTTGCGGGTGGAGATGGACTTGTCGTAGCGGTGCGTGGCGGTGAGCAGGGGCCACATGCGCAGTACCTGGGTCATGCGGCCTCCCGGGGCATGGTGTCGATGGCGTCGGCGAGCGCGGCGCTGGCATGCACGCTGCCGAAGATGCCGCCTTCCACCGCCACCATGTCCAGCGCGGCGTGGTGCAGGGCGGGGTAGGCCGAGGCGCAGGCGTCGCCGGCCAGGCGGCAGCGGTAGCCGAGGTCCACCGCGGCGCGCAGGGTGGAGTGGACGCAGACCTCGGTGGTCACGCCGCACAGGATGAGTTCGCCGATGCCCTGCGCGGCGAGGATCTGCTGCAGGTCGGTCTGGTGGAAGGCGCTGTAGCCCGGCTTGTCCACCACGGGCTCGCCGGCCAGCGGCGCGAGTTCGTCGATGATGCCGTGGCCGTGCTCGCCGCGCACCAGCAGCCTGCCCAGCGGACCGGGGGTGCCGATCGGCGCCCCGGCGCGCGCGGCGCGTTCCAGTTTGGCCGATGGGCAATCGGAGAGGTCGGCGCGGTGGCCCTCGCGGGTGTGGATGACGACCATCCCCCGGCGCCTGGCCGCGGCCAGCAGGCGCTGCGCGCCGGGGATCGCCTGGCGCAGCAGGGCTGTGTTCAGCCCGGCGCAGGCCGCATAGCCGCGTGGATCGAGAAAGTCGCGCTGCATGTCGATGACCAGCAGCGCGGTGTCGCGGCGCAGGGCGGGAGGGTGTTGCGCCGCGGACGCCATCTCAGCCTCCGAACTCCGCGCGGATGGCGGCGACCAGGCGTTCGGTCAGTTCCTGCGACATGGCCGCGCCCTTGGCCGCGTCCGCGCCGCGCGCGGACGACAGCACGCCCGACGGCGGCACCCACGCGGGACGCGGCGGGTAGATGTCGTAGGGCGGGAACTGCGCGGGGCCGTCGTCCGGCAGCAGGTCCATGCGCACCAGCTCCGGGTGGTGATGCAGCATCAGCGAGGTCTCGATCACCGCGGCGTGCTCCAGGGCGAAGCCGGGAAAGCCGTGCGGGAACACGTTCGCCAGGGTCTGTTCGGTGAGGAAGTCCCAGTACTCCAGGCGCATGACGCGCAGCGGGCTTCCCGGGCCGAGTTCGCGCAGCGCCAGGTCGATGCCCTCGGTGACGAACCACTGGTTCTCGTAATGCCCGACCACCACCACCAGCTTGCGCACGCCGTGGCGGGCGAATTCGCGGATGACGTCGCGGGTGATCTGGATCAGGCTGGAGGCATCCAGGCTGGTGGTGCCGGGGAAGTGCTGGCCGCCGCCGCACTTGGGCTGGGACTTGTAGCCGTAGCTCAGCGCGGGCGCGACGATGCCGTCGAGGCGCGCCGCGGCGCCGGCTGCCACGGCAGTGGCCAGCAGGGCATCGGTGCCGAGCGGCAAGTGCGGGCCGTGCTGTTCGAGCGCGCCGCAGGGCAGGAACATCACCGGGCTGTCCTCGGCGATGCGGTCCCTGTATGCCATCCAGCTCATGCGGTCCATCATCACGGGGTTCATTCCATCCTCCTTTCGTGGCAAGCGGGCGTATCAATAGCGTTCACAGGCCCTACGCCATCAGCGCCCCGCCGTTGGGGCTGAGGGTCTGGCCGCAGTAATAGCTGGCGTGCGCGGAGGCGAGGAACACGGCGGTGGCGGCGATCTCCTCCGGGCGGCCGACGCGCCCCATCGGCACGTCGGCCTCCTTCGCCGCCCATGCCGCGCTCATCTGCTCGAGTCCCAGCATGGGCGTGTCCACCGGCCCGGGGGCGATGGCGTTGATGCGCACCCTTGGCGCGAACTCGCGCGCCAGCGAGCGCGTCAGCGTGATGACCCCGGCCTTGGCCGCCGTGTACGCGGTGAATCCGGCGCGGCCGAGATAGCCGAGTTCGGACGCCACGTTGATGATGCAGCCGCCGCCGCGGTCCAGCATCGCGGGCAGCGCGGCCTGGCAGCACAGGAACACGGACTTGAGGTCGGTGGCCAGCACCTGGTCCCATTGCGCCTCGCTGATGTCCAGAAAGGGTTTTTCCAGCAGGATGCCGGCGTTGTTGACCAGGATGTCGACGCCGCCGTGGCGCCGCAGGCAGGCGTCCATCATGCCGCGCACCGCGACGCCCTGCGACACGTCGGCCTCCACCGCCCAGGCCGACCCGCCCGCGGCCTCGATCAGCGCCACGGTTTCATCCGCCAGTTCCGCACGGCCGAGGTGATTGACGATGACCGTCGCGCCCGCGTCGGCCATGGCCACGGCCATGGCGCGGCCGATGCCGGTGGCGGCGCCTGTCACCAACGCCGTCCTGCCCGTGAAGTCGTCATCGCGCATCGCGCCTCAGACCGCCGTGAGGAAGGACACGCCCACCGCACCGTAGAAGCCTTCGGCTTTGCCCGCGCCGGCCTTGACCACGCCGTAGTCGTCGCTCAGCACGCGCTTGACGCGGTGGCGATGGAAGCCGCGCAGCAGGGTGATCATGGGCAGAACCTGCGTGTCCTCGTCGGCATACAGCTCGCGGTGCAGCGCCGGGAGCCGGTGCCAGGGCGCCGTGGGTTTCTCGTGGTGGGCGTTGTGATAGCTGAAATTCAGCAGCAGCAGATTGAACCAGGGGTGGCGCACCGAGACCAGGTTGGAATAGGTGTTGTGCTGCTCGTAGTCGTGGTCGCGCACCTTGTCGCCGGGGATGCTGCCGCCGGTGAGGATGGCGAAGGCGTCATAGGTGTGCTGGTAGGCATCGGCGAAGCGCAGCACCGTGATGAACAGCAGGTAGGCGACGAAATACAGCAGCACGGCCTTGGGCGCGGCCCAGGCCAGCGCGGCGAAGAACGCCAGGCGCGCGGCCAGCACGGCCAGGATGCGCTTGCGGCCCGCAGCGCGCTGCGGCTCGATGAAGGGCAGCAGCATGACGTAGGCGCGCATGAGGAATTCGACCGCCGGGATGTAGGCCCATTCCAGTGCCACCACCAGCGTGCGCATCCACGCCGGCGCGGTGCGCAGGAAGCGCTTGTAGTCGAAGGTGATGACGTCGGCGCGGTCGATGTGGTGCCGCATGTGCTTGCGCCGCAGGTCGGCGAACGGTGCGTAGCAGCTGCCGTTGATCCAGCTCATCGCCGTGCCGCCGCGCTGGTTCGCGGCATTGGTCCTGAAGATCGTGCCGTGGGCGAATTCGTGCAGGAAATAGGCCGAGTAGGTCAGCGCATGGGCGAGCAGGAGCACGCCCACCGCGTTGAGCCACCAGGCATCCGCAAGCAGCAGCGCCAGGCCGGCGATGTAGCCGAGGACCGTATAGCCCAAGGCAAGAGCATTGGGGGCGGCGCTGTCGTCGTAGCGAAAGATGGTGCTTGCCATCATGGGTCTCCAGGACTTCGGCTTTGCGGGAGGCGCCGCACCGCATGGCGTGCGCGCGGTGGCTCCTTCTTGGCGTTTACTTGGCGAGTTGCATCACGAACTTGGCATCGAACGTGTCGGCAATGGGCGGCACGGAGGCGATCTGCTTCTTGCCCATCAGCACCTTGCCGATCACCGGCCCGCTGCCGTAGAGGGAAGTGGTCGCGGCGGACTTGGTGAAGGTCTTCACCATGCCGGGCAGGGGAATGTTGAACACGCCGGACATCTGTTCCTTCACGTCCTTCGCGGAAATGCCCATGGCCTTGCCGATGATGGCGTCGGCGTCGTCCGGATGCGACTTCATATACGCCAGACCTTCCAGATAGGCCTGGATCGTGGCTTTGACTTCCTTCGGATGCGACGCGATATAGGCCTTGTTGAACACCAGCACGTCGGTGATCAGGCCCGGCGCGTCCTTGGACGAGAACACCACGTGGAACTTCTTGCCGCCTTCCATCGCCACGATCTGCGACAGGCTGGGCTCATAGGTCACGCCGATCGGAATGCCGCCCGAGGCCATGGCCGCCGGCACCTGCTCGGGGGTCATGCTGACGGATTGAATGTCCTTCTCCCCCATGCCGTTCTTCAACAGCGCATAGGACAGCAGGAAGTCCGAGGGCGACAACGGGTTGTAGCCGATCTTCTGGCCCTTGAACTGGGTGATCTTGGTGATGTCCGTCTTGGCGACGATGGCGTCCGCGCCGTTGGAATAGTCGATCGGCATGACCACCTGGAGGTGCAGGCCCTTGGCGTCCGAGCCGATGACCTGGTCGTAGGTGAGCATGCCGCCCTCGACGGCCTTGCTGGCAATGGCCGATGGGATCAGCGCCGGATCGTTGAAGTTCTGCAGCTTGGCGTCGAGGCCGTAGTGCTTGAAGAAGCCTTTGGCGTCGGCGACGTAGAAGGGGCCGTAGCCGATCCAGACCACGGTGCCGATATTCATGGGCTGCGTGGCCTGGGCGACTTGCACGCCCGAGACGGTGAGGGAGGCGAAAGCGGCAAGGCTTGCAAGGGTGCGCAAGGCGACTCTGCGGACGAACGGCATGGTTGAGGCTCCGGGTGTGAGGGTTGAGGACGGCACGGAAGAAAGCGGTGACGACGCTTTTCTCCCGGGCTTTTATCCCTCCGTGGAGCCTCCAGAGGAGGCCGGGCTGCTCTCGGACCAGGCACTTCGCGAAGAAGCCGGAACCCTAGCGGCCCTGTCAAACGCAAAACAACAATTGGCGATCAACCACCAATTCCGTGCTCCAGCAGCCATGCAAGGAGCGTGCCTGGAGGGGCATCGAACCGCAGCGGGTCTCACACCGGGGGTGGATGGGCACGTGCGGGCGGGCATGACGCCGGCGCCGTCACCTCTTGGTGCGAAAAGCACCGGTTTGGAACATGCCGCCCTGCTTTTGAGCCGCGCCATCCGGCAGCCGTTGACGCGGCGCGCGAATGATGCCGCCGGGTTCGCATGCGCCGGTCAGTCGCGCCTGGCCACCATGTCGATCTCGACGCGCGCGCCCTTGGCCAGACCCGACACACCCACGCAGGTGCGGGCCGGCCGCCGCCCGGGCGGGAAGTAGCTTGCATACGCGCGGTTCATCGCGTCGTAGTCGGCGTCGAAATGCAGGAGAAAAATGCGCACGGAAACCACGTTCGCAAGCGTCAGTCGGCAGCCTTCGAGCACGGTTGCGAGATTCTTCATCACCTGGTGCGTCTGCGCCTCGATGCCCTCGGGGTAGGACGAGTCCAGCGACGTGCCGCTGAATGGCATCTGCCCCGTGACAAAAACCCAGCCGTCGGCTTCGACGGCATGGCTGAACGGTGCCACCGGGTCCGGGGCGCCTGAAATCATGTGGAAGATGGGGGGCATGAGAAGAGTCCGTGGTTGGAGGTGCGCCAGCAGGAGCATGACGCGTTCCCGGATCATAAAAAGACGTGCTGCATTTGCACAAGACAAGCCCGCAATCCACGCCATTGCGCCATCCGCATGCCCGGAAGATGCCGCCATTTCGGGGTGCCGGACAAAGTTGCGGTTTTGGACAAGAGATTGTGCGCTGCAGCGCAAGATTTAAGTCGACGCACTGCCTAGCATCTTTCTCACGCCTTGCACAACGGCTCGTTGTTGATCCGCCGTTCGCCGATCGACATGGTGATGTACGGGGTTGCATCCCCACGGACTTGCCTCTTCACAACCGGAGAATTTGACATGTTGACTGACACGGAATGCCTGGGTACGCAGTGTTCACAAGGTGGAGCGGCCGGCCGCGGCTGGCGCCAATGGCTGTTCGTGGCCCTGTTTGCCACAGTAGCCTGGGCTGCGAGTCCTGGCTCCGCGCATGCTGCCGATCTCGCGAGATCACCGGTTTGCCAATCGCTGCAAGCCCAATATCCGGAGTTCAAAGGAAAAACGCTGGTCGATGCCATCAACCCGCATACGCCGGGCTACGAGGCGCTGGACCCGAAAGACCCGAGCCACTATGTCGGGTTCGATATCGATCTCGCCGAGGCGCTCGGAAGTTGCCTGGGCTTCTCGTTGAAATACACACCCGTCGCATTCGCGGCACTGCTGCCGACGCTGCAAAGCGGCCAGGCCGACCTCGTGATCTCGGACATCTACGCGACGAAGGAGCGCGCCAAAGCCGCCGACTTCATCACTTACTCGAAGGTTTTTGACGGCGTGCTCGTCGCCAAGGGCAATCCGAAGCGCATCACCGGAATCAACCTGTCGATGTGCGGGACGACCGCAGCCGAGAACACCGGGTTCGTCGAGGTGCCATTGGTGCAGAACCTGGCGGAACCCTGCAAGGCCGCCGGCAAGCCGGCGCCACAACTGCAGCTGTACGACAACAACGCCGCCTGCATTCAGGCCATCCTCGCCGGGCGCGCGGATACCTATATCAACGATGTCAACACCGTCGATCAGGCCGTCAAAGCCTATCCGGACAAGCTCAGCAAGGCGGTTGCCGTGACGCTGCCGTATCACATCGGCATCGGCGTGTCGAAGAGCAACCCCAAGCTGAGCGACGCCGTCGTTCTGGCCCTCGGTGAAATTCAGAAATCCGGGGCGCAACTTGCCATGATGAAAAAGTGGGGTCTTGACCAGGGCGCGATCGAGCCGCCAATCGTCATCAGCGACAAGTAAGCAAGGACGGCCGTGGAACTTTTCGTCCACTATTTGACGCTGGGCTACCTGCTCAAAGGCATTGTCCTGACCTTGCAGGTCACGGTGCTGGGGCTCATCGGAGGGCTGCTCGTCGGTCTCGTTCTGGCCGCGATGCAGTTGTCTCGCCAGCGCTGGGTTTCCGCGCTGGCGAGGGCCTACACCGTGATCTTCCGCGGCACGCCGCTGATCCTGCAGATGGTGTTCGTCTATGACGCGCTGCCGCACTTCGGCATCCGGCTCAGTGCGACGGCCTCGGCCGGCATCGC
>NZ_JBTRXV010000037.1:0-37908 GCF_054608695.1 Thiomonas sp. | reverse complement strand
CCACCGGCCGTCGCTCCACTGTGGTGGCGCTGATCAACGACCCACGCGCGGCCGACGGCTGGGGTACGATCAAAGCGCTGCTGGACGAAGCTCTGCGCAGCGCCTGAGTCCGGTTCCGTCAGCCGCATCATGCAACTATCCGACTGGTTGGGCTTTACTGCCGCAGCCTTGACCACAGCCTCCTTCGTCCCGCAGGTCTGGCTGACCCTGCGCACGCGCGACGTTTCCGGCATTTCAATCGGCATGTATGCGGCGTTCACGACGGGTGTGTTCCTCTGGCTGATCTACGGCATCGCCGAGGGTTCCTGGCCACTCATCGCAGCCAATGCCATCACCTTGAGTCTTGCCTCCTGTGTGCTGCTGCTGCGCCTACGCTACGGGCACATCCCGCGCGAGTAGTCGTCGATGAGGCCGGAGTTCCTCGCCTGGGCGCCGCTCGCAGGTGAGGACGGCGAGTTCGAGGCGCTGCTGGACGAAGTCTTGCGCAACGCCTGAGCAGTCAAGCCAATCCCAAAGCCGAACCCACCCCCTGAACCGGCCCCGCCGCGATGCCAGCCCATGAGCTGCCGCGCATGCATGAGCCCGAATGGGACTGAAGGCTGCGTGCCTCCACCACCGATTGTTGCGACGCAGCAGTCTCAACGCCCCCTCAAGCCGCGCGACGGGCAGATGCTCACGGAATCCCCTCAAATTCCATCACACTCCCAGTGTAAAGGCTTGAATTTAGAGTTTTATCGGTTTATTCATCATGAAAATTGCTTTAGAATTCTAATAACTAGAGTTTCTCAGAACGAGTCTCTAGAGCATATTCGTGTGCGCACTCGTTGCGCACGTTCATGTCCTGATCCGCGCCGCCCTCGGGCGGCAGCCGGGCCTCGCCTGGTGCGATCGACGGGCGTTTCGCCACCCTGCGAATCGGCTTCTCATGCATGGCTCCATGCGCGACCGATTCCTGCCTCGATCCCGCCGCCAGCGCGCGGGGGATCGCCAAGTCGCCATGGCTGGTGCTGCACCGGCCATCCTTTCCTCGGATGCGCCAGCCGGCCATCCACGACTTTGGAGCCACGATGGACGCTGTTTGCGCCACTCCCCCCATGCCGCAAGGCATGAACGAGGCCCGCTCGGGCCCATCACCACACATCGCCGTGCTCGGCGCTGGGGCCTGGGGAACGGCCCTGGCTGCTGCGCTGCAACGCAGCGGCAGCCAGGTCACGCTCTGGGCCAGGCGGCCGGACTTGGTCCACGCGCTGCGGACCCAGAGCAGCAACCCCAGGCATTTGCCCGGCATCACGCTGCCACCGGGCCTGCGCGCCACCACAGAGCTCGCTGAAGCCCTTGCCGGCGCGCGGCTGGTGGTGCTGGCACTGCCTTCGGCGGCGCTGCGCGAAACCGCGCAGCGTGCCGCGCCCCTGCTCGCGCCCGACGCCGTGGTGCTGGCCGCCTGCAAGGGCTTCGAGCGCCAATGCGGTGCGCTGCCCACCGAAGTCTTGCGCGACTGCTGTGACGATCACGCGTTGCTGGGGGTGCTCAGCGGTCCGAGCTTTGCCGACGAAGTGGCGCGTGGCCTGCCCACCCGGCTCACCTTGGCGCTGCCCGCGCTGCTGCCGAGTCATGCGCAAGCGCAGCGTGCCCACGCCTTCGCGCTCGGCCTGCGGCAGCAGCTGGCGGGAGCCGCCATCATGCTGGAGCTGACCGACGACGCGGTTGCGGCGCAAGTCGGCGGGGCGCTGAAGAACCTCGTCGCCATTGCTAGCGGCATGGCCATGGCGCAGGGCCTGGGCGAGAACGCACGCGCCGCCATCGTCACCCTGGGCCTGGACGATATGCGCCGGCTCACCTTGGCGCTGGGCGGCCGCAGCCAAACCCTGCTGAGCAGCTGCGGCGTGGGCGACTTGTTTCTGACCGCGGCCTCGGCCCACTCGCGCAACACCCGGCTCGGGCTGCGGCTGGGGCGTGGCGATGGCCTGGATGCATCCGCTGCATCGGGCGAGTTGACCGAGGGCGCCATCGCCGCGCTCTCGGTGCAAGCGCTGGAGCGTCGCCTCGGCCTGCGCCTGCATGTGGCCGCCTGCGTGCGCGAGGTCCTGCTCCAGCACGGTAGCGCGCCGCAGGCGTTGGCGCGTTTGCTGCACGACAGCCCGGCGCAAGTCCTGCCCGAAGAACCCGTGGTGCCCGCGGCCGCGCCAGCCCAGCGCGGCGGCCGCCTGGCCAAGGTGGCGCGTCTGGCCACCGCGGGCTGGTCGCAGCGGCCAGCGCAGTGAGAGCCACGGTCATGCCGCGCACCATCCTGGCGACCGACCTCGACGGCACCTTTCTCGGCGGCAGCGCGGCGCAGCGCGAGGCGCTGCTGCAGTGGATCGCGGCGCATCGCAGCGAACTGGTGCTGATCTTCGTCAGCGGCCGCGGCCAGGCCTTCATGCAGCAACTGGCGACGGAGTTGCCGGTGCGGCCCGACCACCTCATCGGCGATGTCGGCACCAGCGTGGCTTGCGGTCCGCAGTACGCCCCGCTGCCGCCGCTGGAGCGCTGGCTCGACGCCGCCTGGCCGGCAGACTCGGCGGCGCGCATCGAACGGCAGATGCGGGCGCACCCGCAGTTGCGCCCGCAAGCCGTGGTCAGCGGCCGGCGCCGCTCCTATCTGTTCGACGATCCGGCGCAGACCCACGGCGCGCGGCATGACATGCGAGGCCTCGGTTTCGACACCCTGCTGTCGGACAACCAGTATTTCGACGTGCTGCCGCGCGGCGTGCAAAAAGGCCCGACCCTGCTGCGCACGCTGATGGCGCTGGGCCTGCCGGCGCAGCGCACGCTGGTGGCCGGCGACACCCTCAACGACCTGTCCATGTTCGAGACGGGCCTGGCCGGCGTCGCCGTCGGCAACCGCGAGGCGGCGCTCGACGCCGCCATCGCCCACCACCGCAACGTCTACCGCAGCCCGCATCCGGGCGCGGCCAGCGTACTCGACGCCTTAAGGCGCTTTCATCAACTGGGGAATATCCATGGTTTCATCACTGGTCATCGTCTATCACAGGCAGCCTTATGAGGAGCAGATCGAGGACGGCAAGACCGTGCTGCGCGAGAACAGCAGCCCCAACGGCATCGTCCCCGCGCTCAAAGGCTTCATCGGCCAAGTCGATCGTGCCAGCTGGGTGGCCTGGAAAAAAGCCCCCGCCGGCAAGCCGATCAAGTTCGAGCGCCGCATCACCGTGAACGACAGCTACGGCAGTTACGAGGTGGTTCGCCTGCCCCTGAGCGGGGAGCAGATCAATCAGTTTTATGACATCACCTCGAAAGAGGCGCTGTGGCCCATTCTCAACAGCTTTCCCGCGCTCTACTCCACCGAGAACTGCGACTGGAGCGTCTTCCGCGAAGTCAACCGCCTGTTTGCCGAGGCCGCCTGCGCCGAGGCCGCGCCCGGCGCCGTGGTCTGGGTGCACGACTACAACCTGTGGCTGGTCCCGGGCTTCGTGCGGCGCATGCGGCCGGACCTGCGCATCGCGTTTTTCCATCACACCCCATTCCCCGCGCCGGACGTGTTCAACATCCTGCCATGGCGTGACGAAATTCTCGACAGCCTGTTGAGTTGCGATCTGGTCGGCTTCCATGTGCCGCGCTACGCACGCAATTTCGCCGCGCTGGCGCAGGCGCTGCGCAAGGTGGACGCGCTGGTGGAGCGCCGCGTCTATCCCAGACTGCAGGCCACCGGCACCGCCTTGTCCGAGCCGGTGACGCCGGTGTCGCTGACGGTGGACGGGCGCAGCGTGCGCATCGACGCCTTCCCCATCGGCACCCATGCGCAACTGATACGCGAGACGGTGCAAAAGACCGAGAACCTGGCGCGCGTGGCCCATATCCGGCGCGAAATTCCCGAGCACACCATCATCGTCTCCATCGGCCGTGTGGACTACGCCAAGGGCACGCGCGAATTGCTGCTGGCCTACGAGCGCCTGCTGCGGCGACGCCCGGCGCTGCACGGCCAGATCAAACTGCTGATCACGGCCGTGGCCGCGGCCGACGGCATGCGCGTCTACAAGCGCGCGCAGCAGGCCATCGAACAGCTGGTGGGGCGCATCAACGGCCACTTCGGCACGCTGAACTGGCTGCCCATCCTGCTGTCCACCACGCCCATGCCATTCGCCGAGACGCTGAGCTATTACCGCGCTGCCGACATCGCCTGGATCACGCCGCTGCGCGACGGCCTGAACCTGGTGGCCAAGGAGTTCATCGCCGCGCATGTGAACGAGAGCGGCGTGCTGGTGCTGTCGGAATTCGCCGGCGCCGCGGTGGAGCTGCAGGACGCGGTGCTGGTCAACCCCTACAGCATCAGCCAGATGGACAGCGCCATCGACCGCGCCCTGGACATGCCACGCGAAGAACAGCACGCCCGCATGCGACGCATGGACGCGCTGGTGGGGCGCTACGACATCGGCCACTGGACCAGGCATGTGCTGGCGCTGTTCGCGCAGTTGCGCGCCGCGCGCCCTGCAGCGCGCGCGCCCGACCGCCAGGCCTTGCGCGCTTGACCATGCCAACGATGCCGCAACCTCCCACCCCAGCCGCAGCCCTGCCGAGGCCGTTGCGCTAGAGATCCGCCATGCACAACCAACTCGTGACCGATGCCTGGCTGTGGTCACAAGCCCACCACCCGGAAACACTGGCCATCGGGCTGAGCGCGCTGGCATTGCCGCTGTTCGCGCTGGCAACCCGGCTGGCCCTGCGGCTGAAGCCGGCAGGGGGCGTGTGGCAGCTGTTGCTGCTGCGCACGCGCCGTGCGCTGCGCGCGATGTGGCTGCTGCTGGTGCTGCGGCTGGACCTGTTTTTGCTGCAGCAGCATCTGCCGCACTGGGCCTGGTCGGCCACGGTGCTGCGCCTGCTGTTCATCACCGCGGTCACCTGGCTGGCAGTGCGGCTGGCGCAGGCCGGGGGCGAGATCGTGATGCTGCGCCGTGGCGGCCTGAGCCTGCCGGACGACCCCAAGCTGCTCGACACCAACCTGCAGGTGCGCGGCGTACTCACCCGCGCCCGGGTGCTGGCGCGGGTGGCCAGCCTGCTCCTCGTGCTGGTGGGGCTGTCGCTGGCGCTGATGAGCATTCCCGGCGTGCGCCAACTCGGCACCAGCCTGCTGGCCTCGGCCGGTATCGCCGGCGTGGTCGTGGGTTTCGCTGCGCGCCCAGTGCTGTCGAACCTGCTGGCCGGCTTGCAGATCGCTCTGGCCGAGCCCATCCGCATCAACGACGTGCTGATCGTGCAGGGCGAATGGGGCCGGGTGGAGGAGATCACCGGCACCTATGTGGTGTTCCGCATCTGGGACGAGCGCCGCATGATCCTGCCGCTGCAATGGTTCATCGAGCACCCGTTCGAGAACTGGACGCGTACCAGTGCCAGCCTGCTGGGCACGGTGTTTCTGTGGGTGGACTACGCCATGCCGATCGACGCCCTGCGCGCCGAACTCAAGCGGGTGTGCGCCGAAGACCCCGACTGGGATGGCCGCCTGGCCATCATCCACGTCACCGATGCCGACGCCGCCGCGCTGCAGGTGCGCTTCCTCGTCAGTGCCGCCAACTCGGCTCGCGCCTGGGAACTGAGATGCCGGGTGCGCGAAGCCATGGTCGCCTACATGCAACGCGCCTGGCCCGACCATCTGCCGCGCCGCCGCCTGCAATGGCAGGGGGGCGACGCGGCAGGTGCCGAACGCCCCTCCCGCATCGCCAACTGAGGACTTCACGATGCCCGCCTGGCTCCTGATCACCATCGACCACAACACGCCGCTGGCCTGGCTCATCGCCCTGGGCGGCATGCTGCTGGCCATGCTGCTGACGCGCGCCGTCAAGCCCTTGCTCGTGGCACGGCTGCGCAACGACAAATTCACGCAACAGCGGCGCATCGTCTTCGCCTTCGGCCTCACCTACGACACCCCGGCCGACACCCTGGAGCGCATCCCCGCGCTGGTGAAGTCCCTCATCGATGAGCACGAACGAGTCCGTTTCGACCGTGTCCACTTCAAGGACTTCGGCGACTCCAGCCTGAACTTCGAAGTGGCGTACTGGATGAAGTCAGCCGATTACACGGCCTATATGGACACGCAGCAAGCCATCAATCTGGGCCTGACGCGCTTCTGCGCCAAACTCGGCGTGGAATTCGCCTTCCCCATCCGTACCGTGCAACTGCAACTGAGCGAGCCGCTGGCCGTGGCCGTGCAGGACCGCCGGGTCACGTCGCCGCGCGCCGTACGCGACGCCTCCTGATTGCCACGCCATCGCCAGCAACAGCAATACCGAGCTCGACTCGGTCACAGCACTCACCACCGCCATCACCGGCGCATTGGCGCACTGGCTTTGACGCTCTCCTGCACGGTTTTGCCCAACACCCAGGTGCGGCTGGGCCGCAGGGAGAGCGACACCGACACGACCATCGATCTGGTCTGCAACTTCCAGTGATCGCTGCACCCTGGGGCGAGCTGCGGATTCCTCCAAACAGCTCCGGAGCGCTCGACAACGCAAAAAGCGCTTGCCGCAATGCAGCGGGACGCTGGTGTGGCTGCTGCCTAGAATCGTTGCAACCCCGCCGATGCTGCGGGCTTATACGATGAGGAGACCCCTGATGCGCATTCTGATTGCCGAGGACGATCAAGTCCTGGCCGATGGCCTCACGCGCTCGCTGCGCGCCAGTCACTACGCCGTGGATCAGGTCGGCGACGGCGCCGCGGCCGACTCGGCGCTGCAGACCAGCGAGTTCGATCTGCTCATCCTCGACCTCGGCCTGCCGCGCCTGTCGGGTTTCGAGGTGCTGCGACGGCTGCGCAGCCGCGGCAACACCCTGCCCGTGCTCATCCTCACCGCCGCCGACAACGTGGAGGACAAGGTGCGCGGACTGGACCTGGGGGCCGACGACTACATGGCCAAGCCCTTCGAGCTGGCCGAGCTGGAGGCCCGCGTGCGGGCGCTGACGCGGCGCGGCATGGGTGGCGCCAGCCCCACCATTCGCCACGGCCCGCTGAGCGTCGACCTGCCCGGACGCGTGGTGATGCTGGACGACAAGGTGGTGGACCTCTCCGCGCGCGAACTCGCCCTGCTCGAAGTGCTGCTCAAACGCACCGGCCGGCTGGTGAGCAAGGACCAGCTGGTGGATCATCTGTGCGTCTGGGGCGAGGAGGTGAGCACCAACGCCATCGAGGTCTACATCCACCGCCTGCGCAAGAAGATCGAGGTCGGTCCGGTGCACATCGCAACCGTCAGAGGCCTGGGCTACTGTCTGGAAAAAATCCCCGGCGCGCCTCAACAAGTCGCCTGATCGAGGCCAGGAGTCCGCTCCCCATCATCCTTCATGGCCAGTCTGCCCCAGCTCGACGAAGCCGCCAAGACCGAGCCCACGCCACCCGGGCGCCGGTTGCGTCAGCGCTCGCTGTTCGGCGAAATTCTGGACTGGATGCTGGTGCCGCTGCTGCTGGTGTGGCCGCTGTCCATCGGCATCACCTATCTGGTGGCGCAAGCCATCGCCTCCCATCCCTTCGACCAGGGCCTGGAGCGGCGCGTGGCGGTGCTGGCCGACCTGGTGCAGCGCAGCCCCGTCGCCGCCCTCCCCCTGCTGCGCCAGCCGGGGACCGACACCCTGGCCGGTGGCGATCCGGTGCTGATGCAAGTGCGTGGCACCCACGGCCAGCTGCTGGGTGGTGACGCCGCCCTGCCGCCGCCGCCCGACGCCGCCGCACCCTGGCCTGACGGCGTGCACCTGCGCGACGCCGAAGTGGGCGGCCAGGAGTTGCGCATCGCCTGGCGCTGGCTGGCCGCACCCGCAGCCAGCGCCTTGCCCGCGATCACGGCCTCAACCGCCGCCGCCGCCTCAAGCAACACGACCCAGACGAACGGCGGCGCATCCACCCCCGCCGCTTCGCCCACTCGCGCTGCGGACAAGCCAGCGCTGCTGCTGGTCCAGGTGGCCGAGGGCTTGAAAAGCCGCACGCTGCTTGCGCGCGACATCGTCCGCGGGGTCATCCTGCCGCAGTTCGTCATCGTGCCCATTTCCATCCTGCTGGTGTGGTTCGGGCTGGGCCAGGGCATCATTCCGCTGAACGAATTGCAGGCGCGCATTCGCCGCCGCCAGCCCGACGACCTGAGCCCGATCGACCAGCGCGAGGCGCCCGAGGAAATCGCCCCGCTGGTGGACTCGATCAACGGCTTGCTCGGCCGGCTGGAGCAATCCATCCTGACGCAAAAGCGCTTCATTGCCGACGCCGCGCACCAGTTGAAAACGCCGCTGGCCGGCTTGCGCATGCAGGCCGAGCTGGCGGCGCGCCAGACCGACCCGCAGGAGCTGCGTGCCAGCCTGCGGCAGATCAGCCTTTCCGTCGTGCGCACCACGCGCCTGGTGAACCAATTGCTGCTGCTGGCGCGCGCCGAGAACCAGGGCGTGGCCGCGCATGGCGCGCTCAGCAGCGTCGACCTGCGCAAGCCGGTGCGCGACGCCGTGCAGGAACTCGCGCCGATGGCGCTCGGCAAGGGGCTGGAGCTGGAGTTCGACGCCCCCGACACGCCGCTGTGGGTGCGCGGCCACGCCCTGCTGCTGCACGAACTGACGAAAAACCTGGTGGACAACGCCATCGCCTACACCCCCCGTGGCGGCAGCGTGTCCGTGCGTCTGAAAGCCGATGCCACCAACTGGCGCGTGCTGTTGAGCGTGGAAGACAGCGGCCTGGGCATCGCTCCGGCCGAACGTGAGCTGGTGTTTCGCCCCTTCTACCGCGTGCTCGGCACCGGCCACGACGGCAGCGGGCTGGGGCTGTCCATCGTGCAGGAAATCGCGCGCCAGCACAGCGCCATCGTCGAGCTGGCCGACAACCCCGCCTGCACCGGACGCGACACGCCCGGACTGGTGGTGCGCCTGCACCTGGCTGCAGCCGAACCTCCGGGCTGAGGTGCCAAGGGCTTTGCGAGACCAGGCCCTCTAACCAACCTCATTCCAATTTCAGGCTGGCCCTCAACCCGCCGTCTTGCGTGCCGGGGCCTTCCGCGCTGCCGTCTTGGCTGGGGCACCCGCGGCGGCCCCGGGACGCGGAGCGAACTCGAAGCCGACCTTGCCATCCAGCTGGCGCACCAGGAAGGCCTTGAAC
This sequence comes from Thiomonas sp., assembly GCF_054608695.1. Taxonomy (NCBI): domain Bacteria; kingdom Pseudomonadati; phylum Pseudomonadota; class Betaproteobacteria; order Burkholderiales; genus Thiomonas; species Thiomonas sp. The sequence continues at coordinate 28,802 of NZ_JBTRXV010000037.1, read as the reverse complement.
TTGCGCTTGGTGCGGGCGGAGACGAAGCCGTCGAGCAGGTCGGTGCGGCCTTCGCTCAGCAGCTTGCGCATCTGCGCCGGGTCGATGGGCTGTTGCAGGATGATCTTGCCGCTGCGGAAATCGCAGGTCGGCGCAGGCCCCACGCTGTGCTCGCAGACATAGGCGTTGCCGGCTTCGTACACCGCGCCGCTGCACTTCGGGCAGTTGCCCAGCGCTTCCTGGCCGGTGAAGTCCGGGGCTTCGGCGCCCTCGCCGGTCAAGGGCTGGCCGAAGTCGAATTCGAGTTTCCACTGCCCTGAATGTGATCCCCCAGGTGCGTCGCCTTGCGCCTCCCCGCCCCCCGAGGGGCTCAAGGAAGCGCGGGAGCGGCCCTGCGCTTCCTTGAGCTTCGCCTCCCCGCCGTCTCGCACGAGTTTGAGTTCGGCGGCAAATGGCCTGCCCATCTTGCTGCGAAAACCCGTGAGCGGGCCGAGGTGTTTGGTCGCCAGCAACTGCTCCACTTCGGCCAGCTCGAAGCTGCGTCCGGCCGGATGTTTGCCGATGGAAAAGTCGCATTGGGTGCAGGCGAAGCGGTGGTAGTTTTCCTTCACCACGGCGCCGCAGTTCGGGCAGGGCGTCTTGAGCGTGGCGTAGTCGCCGGGCACGCTGTCGCGGTTGAATTCCTTGGCACGCTTGACGATGGCCTCGGTCATCGCCGCGATTTCCTGCATGAAGGCGTCGCGCTGCATCTGGCCGCGCTCCATCTGCGCCAGCTTGTGCTCCCACTCGCCGGTGAGTTCGGGCTTGGTGAGTTCTTCCACACCCAGGCCGCGCAGCAGGGTCATGAGCTGGAAGGACTTGGCCGTGGGCACCAGCTCGCGGCCTTCGCGCAGCATGTATTGCTCGGCCAGCAGGCCCTCGATGATGCTCGATCGCGTGGCCGGCGTGCCCAGGCCCTTGCCGGCCATGGCTTCGGCGTAGTCCTCGTCGTCCACCATCTTGCCGGCGTTTTCCATCGCCGACAGCAGCGTGGCCTCGGTGTAGCGCGCCGGCGGCTTGGTCTTGTGCTCCAGCAGCTCCACGGTTTCAGCGGCGACCTTCTCGCCGGGCTCGACCGCGACGAGATTGGCGTCGTCTCCCTGTTGCGCGCGGCCATAAATTTCCAGCCAGCCGGGCACCACCAGCACGCGGCCCTCGGTGCGGAACTGGTGCGCGTCGATGCGGCTGATGCGGGTGGTGACGTGGAACTCGGCCGCCGGGAAAAACACCGCGAGGAAGCGCCTCGCCACCATGTCGTACAGCTTGGCCTCGGCCTCGCTCAGCGCCTTGGGCACTTGCGGCGTGGGAATGATGGCGAAGTGGTCCGACACCTTGGCGTTGTCGAACACGCGCTTGGTCGGCTTGACATAACCCTTGTCCAGCGCGCTGCGGGCGTAGCCGGCCAAGGGCGCTGCGGCGCCCTCGCCTTCGCCCAGCACCTTGAGGGTGTCGCGGGCGACGGCCACATAGTCCTCGGGCAGGTGGCGCGAGTCGGTCCGCGGATAGGTCAGCGCCTTGTGCTTCTCGTACAGCGACTGCGCCAGCGACAGCGTCATCTTGGCGGAAAATCCGAAGCGCGAATTGGCCTCGCGCTGCAGGGTGGTGAGGTCGAACAGCGCGGGCGAGATCTGCGTCGCCGGTTTGGATTCGTCGGTGACCTCGGCCGTCTTGCCGGCACAGGCGGCGACGATGGCCTCGGCCTGGGCGCGGTCCCACAAGCGGTCGGCGCGGCGATCGCTGTCGTCAGCGTCTTTCTTGAACGCCGGGTCGAACCACTTGCCGTTGTAGTTGCCGGCGGCGGCGGCAAAACCGGCCTGCACCTCGTAGTAAGGCCGCGCCACATGGCGCCGGATCTGCTCCTCGCGCGCCACCACCACCGACAGCGTCGGCGTCTGCACCCGGCCCACCGGGGTGAGGAAAAAGCCGCCGTCGCGCGAGTTGAACGCGGTCATCGCCCGCGTGCCGTTGATGCCCACGAGCCAGTCGGCCTCGCTGCGGCAGCGCGCGGCCGAAGCCAAGGGCTGCATCTCGGCGTCGCTGCGCAAATGGGCGAAGCCGTCACGGATGGCTTGCGGCGTCATGGACTGCAGCCACAGGCGCTGCACCGGCTGCCGGGCAGCAGCGTATTGCTGGATCAGGCGGAAAATCAGTTCGCCCTCGCGCCCCGCGTCGCAGGCGTTGACAACGGCCGTGACGTCCTTGCGCTTGAGCAGTTTGGCGATGGCCGACAGGCGCGACTTGGTCTTCTCGATCGGCTTGAGGTCGAAGTGCGTGGGCACCACCGGCAGGTTGGCGAAGCTCCACTTGCCGCGCTTGACCTCGAAGGCCTCGGGCGCGCCGATTTCCACCAGATGGCCCACCGCGGAGGTGACCAGATAGGCGTCGCTTTCGAAGAACTCGTCGTGCTTCTCGAACTTGCCCGCGGTGGGGGTGAGGGCGCGCACGATGTCTTGTGCGACGCTGGGTTTTTCGGCGATGACCAGGGTTTTGCTCATGGGTGCTTGCATTGAATTCAGAGATATTTGGCGATGCCGGCAATGTCTTCGGGAAACAGTTCGCCAGACTCGGCCAGTTTGACCCGGCCATCACGCCCGACGACGATGGTGACCGGAAGTCCGGCCGGTCTGGGCAGAACCTTGGCCAGTTCGGGCGACATCCAGGCCACCGGAAAGCTCACGCCGCGCTGCTGGACATAAGGCGGCACGTCGGCCGCCTTCTTGTCGATCGACAGGCCGAGCACGATCAGGCCCTTGTTGCCGTGGTCCTTGTAGAGCTGTTCCATATGCGGCATTTGTCTGGCGCAGAACGGGCACCAGGTGGCCCAATATTCCAGCACCACCAGCCGGCCCTTGAGGTCTTGCGTTTGGAGCTTGCGGCCGTCGATCAGTTCGATGCTGGTCGGCAGGGCGAAGGCACTGCCCACGGCCGGCAGCGGCACCGCCTTCTTGTCCTTCTTCTCCAGCACCATTGCCTGCTGCGCCACGGACTGCGCCAGCGCCACGGGCGCGAGTGCCGCTGCGGCAACACCGCCGGCGAGTAACTTGAGATGCAAACGACGCTGCTGGCTCATGCTCGGCCTCCTTACAATTCCGTCGCAACTTGCGCCGGAGAATACGGGTGAGCGCGGTGGCTTCGCAGTCGCCGCTGCGAGGCTCGACAATGCCGCTTGCACCCACTGCGCGCCCATCCGTCGGCAAGCTCGCCGATGCAGTTGGGGACGCCCACTCCTTTTTCTACTTTAACCAGTTTCCCGCGAACGGTGAAACCGCGGGTCCGAGTCCATACCCATGCCCAAAGCCCAGCCAGTCCCGTTCACCGCGAAGCCCAACCACGGCCCGCGCACCGAAGTGCGCTCCTCCCCGGTGCATGGCAAAGGCGTGTTCGCCCGCAGGCCGATTGCGGCCGGCGAGCGCGTGATCGAGTACATCGGCGAGTGCATATCCTGGGCCGAAGCTCTGCGCCGCCACCCGCACGACCCGGCGCAGCCCAATCACACCTTCTACTTCTCGCTCGACGACGGCCGCGTCATCGACGCCCATGTCGGCGGCAACAGCGCGCGCTGGATCAACCACGCCTGCGCGCCCAACTGCGAAGCGCGGCAGGAGGGGCTGCGGGTGTTCATCCACGCCCTGCGCGACCTTGCCGTGGGCGAGGAGCTGTTCTACGACTACCGCCTCGTGCTCGACGCGCGCTACACCGCCAAACTCAAGCGCGAGTACGCCTGCCACTGCGGCACGCCCGGTTGCCGCGGCACCCTGCTTGCGCCCAAGCGCTAAGGCCCTCCCGTGTCCATGTCCAAGCCTGATCCAGCCGCGTCAAGCCGAGCGGCAAGGCCTGCGCCTCAGGCAACACCCGCCTGCGCCAGCGCCGACGCAGGCGAAGCGCTGGCGCTGCAAACCCTGCTCGGGGCGCAGCAGCAGGCTTGCGCGGTGCACTGGTGCGAACAGATTGGTTCGACCAACGCCGAACTGCTGGCACGCGTGCGCGGCGCCGAGCCTCTCAAGAAACACGCCGGGCCGCCCCAAGTGTTTCTTCCCCCCTCGGGGGGCCTGACGCGAAACGACAGGTTTGGGGACGCCAACCCGCAGCTTCTGGTTGCCGGCCACCAGACCGCAGGCCGTGGCCGGCAGGGCCGGCCGTGGGTGGATGGCGCCCACACCAGCTTGCTGGCCTCGCTGGCCTGGCCGTTCGCACCGGGCACACCCATCGCCGGCCTGAGTGTGGCGGTGGGCGTTTGGCTGGCGCAATGCCTGCGCGGCCTGGGGGCCGCCGAAGTGCGCTTGAAGTGGCCCAACGATGTGCTGCTGCAAGAGCGCAAGCTGGCCGGCGTGCTGGTGGAGCTGGCCGACACGCAGCTCGCCCGCTGGGCCGTGATCGGCATCGGCCTAAACCTGCGCAGCCCACCCGACCTGCCCGATGCCATTGGCCTGGATGCCTGCCATCTGCACCAGAGCGCCCCCAGCAGTCCGCCAGCGGACTCCCCCCAAGGGGGTCAAGAAAACTTGGGAGCGGCCCGGTGTTTTCTTGTGAGCCGCTGGGACGTTTTGCGGCGGCTCATGCCGGCCATGCTCGCCGGCCTGCCCATCTATGCGCAGGCTGGTTTCGCCCCCTGGACCGATGCCTGGAACCAGCTGCACGCCTGGACGGGTGAGCCGGTGGTGGTGCTCGACCATGGCGCACTGCGCCAGACGGGCCAGGCGCTGGGGGTGGACGACAGCGGCCACCTGCTGCTGCAGACCGCCGATGGCGTGCGCCGCGTGGCCAGTGGGGATGTCTCGCTGCGGCGCGCCGCTGTGCAGGCCGGCCATCGACCCATGCCCTGAGCCATCCAGCGCGCCGCGGCCCCTCTGCTCTGAAAACCCGCTCTCCTCGCACTCACCCACCATGCTGCGCGCCTTCGTTCTGCTTCTCGTCCTCGGCAATCTCGGCTTTTACGCCTGGTCGCATGGCTATCTGCGCGCCGCCGGTTTGGGGCCCACCGACGTGGCCGAGCCGCAGCGGCTGAAGCAGCAGATCCACCCCGAGCGCCTGACCGTGTCGGTTGCGCAAGCGGCTGCCTCCGCCTTGGCCGCAGCGTCCGCTGCATCCGCGCCCTCGGCCCGGCCCGCGCCGGCGGCTTCGATGGCGTCCGCCGCGCAAGCCGCTGTCACCGCTGCGGCCTCAGCCCCTGCAGGTGCCGCGTCCAGGCTCTGCCTGCAACTCGGCCCCTACATCACCGTCGGCCCGGCCGTGGGCGCCGCGTTGCGCGCCGCCGGGCTGACGCCGGTGGAAAAAAAGCAGGCGCTCAACCCGCAGTGGATGGTGCTGATGGGCCCCTTCCCGGATACCGCCACGCTCAACCGCAAGCTGGGCGAGCTGCAGCGCCTGGGGCTGAAGGATGGCACCTATACACCCGTGACCGACCGGCCGAACTACATGCCCGGCATCTCGCTGGGCGTGCTGGGCACCGAAGCAGCCGCGCAGCAGGAACTGGCGCAGATGCAGGCAAAAGGCGTGAACAGCGCCCAGGTGGTGCAGCGCAATGCGGGCATGAAGTCCACCTTCTGGGTGCTGGACGGCTTGACGCCAGCCCAGGCCGCCACCCTGCGCAAACTCAGCGCCGCGGCGCTGAAAGACAAGAAGCCGGAGGCCTGCGCCGGTTGAGCCCGGTGGCTGCTCGAATCCGGCGGTGCCGCAGCAAGACCATGCCTTGCGCCCGACGCAGCGCCAGTCCCGTGGTCGCTCAGGCCTGGGCCAGCCAGTTGCGTGAGAGCTGCACCCAGAAGCTCGCACCCAGCGGGATGATGTCGTCGTTGAAGTCGTAGCTGGCGTTGTGCAGCGTGCAGGGGCCGGCGCCGTGGCCGGGGCTGCGGTGGTCGCCGCCGCCATTGCCGATGATGAGGTAGGCGCCGGGCCGCGCCTGCAGCATGTAGGCGAAGTCCTCCGCTCCCATCGACGGTTCGAAGTTGTGGATGGCTTCCTCGCCCACCAGCTCGCTCATCACGCGGCGGGCGAACTCGGTCTCGGCGGCGTGGTTGATGGTGGGCGGGTAGTTGCGATGGAACTCGAAATCGCACTGCATGCCGAACGCCTGCGCGGTGTGCTGCGCCATCTCGCGCATGCGCGACTCGATCAGGTCCAGCAGCTCGGTGGTGAAGGTGCGCGCCGTGCCCTGAATTTCAACCGAGTCGGGCACCACGTTGGTGGCCTCGCCGGCGTGAATCATGGTGACGGAAATGACCCCGGCTTCCTGCGGATTCTTGTTGCGGCTGATGATGGTCTGGAAGCCCAGCGCCATCTGGCAGGCGGCCGGCAGCGGGTCGAGCCCGAGATGGGGCATGGCGGCGTGCGAGCCCTTGCCGCGCACGACGATGCGAAACTCGTTGCTCGACGCCATCACCGGCCCGGCCTTCACCGCGAAGTGCCCGGCCGGCAGCCCCGGCCAGTTGTGCATGCCGAACACGGCGTCCACCGGAAACTTGTCGAACAGGCCGTCCTTGATCATCTCGCGCGCGCCGCCGCCGCCTTCTTCGGCCGGCTGGAAGATGCACACCACGCGACCGGCGAAATCGCGGTTGCGGCTGAGGTGATGCGCCGCCGCCAGCAGCATCGCGGTGTGGCCGTCGTGGCCGCAGGCGTGCATCTTGCCGGGGTGGGTGCTGACGTGGGCGAAGGTGTTTTTCTCCGTCACCGGCAGCGCGTCGATGTCGGCGCGCAGGCCGATGCTGCGCCCCGGCCCCTTGCTGCCCTCGATCACCGCCACCACGCCGGTCCTGCCCAGGCCGCGGTGCACCGGCAAGCCCCATTCGGTGAGCAGGGCGGCGATGGTGTCGCTGGTGCGGTCTTCGTGGAAGCACAGCTCGGGATGGGCGTGAATGTCGCGGCGGATGGCGCGAAAGCGCGCGGCTTCGGTCACGATGGAATCGATGATCTGCATGGAAAGCTCCTGCTTATGTGTTCGGGGATGGCGAACTCATTTTCGCGCAATCGGGCAAACGCTGCCGATTGCCAGCGTCGTGCGCAGGGGCAGGCACGTCCTACACTTGTTTCCCGCCCCGCCGGCTTGCCGCCGCACCCTCGCCTGCCCGCATCGCCATGACCACCGCCTCCGCCTCTGACACCTATTCGGACACCATCATCCGCGCGGCCTGCCCGCACGACTGCCCCGACACCTGTGCCCTGCTCGTCACCGTGCGGGACGGCGTGGCCGTGAGCGTGCGCGGCGACCCCGACCACCCCACCACCCACGGCGCGCTGTGCACCAAGGTCTCGCGCTACACCGAACGCACCTACCACCCGGGCAGATTGCTGCGACCCATGCGGCGCATCGGCCCCAAGGGCAGCGGGCAGTTCGAGCCGGTGAGCTGGGATGTGGCGCTGGACGACATCGCCGCGCGCCTCAAGGCAATCGCCGCACGCGAGCCCCAAGCCATCCTGCCCTACTCCTACGGCGGCACCCTCGGCTTCGTGCAGGGCGAGAGCATGGCGGCGCGCTTTTTCCACAAGCTGGGGGCCAGCCTGCTCGACCGCACCATCTGCTCCACCGCGGGCGAAGCCGGGCTGAAGACGGTGATCGGCGGCAAGCTGGGGCTGGACGTGGAGCAGTTCGAGCACAGCAAGCTCATCCTGATTTGGGGGAGCAACAGCATCACCAGCAATCTGCATTTCTGGACCTATGCGCAGCGCGCCAAACGGGCCGGGGCCAGGCTGGTGAGCATCGACCCCTGGCGCAACGACACCGCCGAGAAATGCCACGAACACATCCAGCTGCGCCCCGGCACCGACGCCGCGCTGGCCTACGCGCTGATGCATGAGCTGATCGTGCATGACCGGCTGGACCACGACTACATCGCGCAGCACACCGTGGGCTTCGACGCCTTGCGCGAACGCGCGCTGCAATGGCCGCCCGAGCGCGCGGCCGAGGTGTGCGGCGTGCCCGCAGCGCAAATCCGCCAGCTGGCACGCGACTACGGCACCACCAGGCCCGCCGCCATCCGCATGAACTACGGCCTGCAGCGGGTGCGCGGCGGCGCCAACGCCGTGCGCGCCATCGCCTGCCTGCCCGCACTGGTGGGCGCCTGGCGCGACGCTGCCGGCGGCTTGCTGTTGTCCAGCTCCAACCATTTCGCCGCCAACGGCGCGGCGCTGGAGCGCCCGGATTTGCTGGCCGGGCGCACGCCACGCACGATCAATATGGTGACCATCGGCGACGACCTGCTGCGCGAAGGAAGCAGCGATTTCGGCCCGAAGATCGAAGCCGCCATCGTCTACAACAGCAACCCCCTGGCCGTCGCCCCCGAGGGCGACAAGGTGCGCCAGGGCTTCGCCCGCGACGACCTGCTCACCGTGGTGCTCGACCACTTCCAGACCGACACCGCCGATTACGCCGACTACCTGCTGCCCGCCACCACCCAGCTCGAACATGTGGACGTGCACAAGGCCTACGGCCACCGCTACTGGCTGGCGAACAACGCCGCCATCGCCCCGCTGGGCGAGGCCAAACCCAACACCGAGATTTTCCGCCTGCTCGCCGCGCGCATGGGGTTCACCGACGCCTGTTTCACCGAGACCGACGAACAGATTGCCGCGCTGGCCATCGCCCCGGATGCGCGCAACGGCGGCATCACCTGGAGCACCCTGCGCGCAAGCGGCTGGGCCAAGCTGCCAGGCCCCGCCGCGCCCTTCGCCCAAGGCGGCTTTCCCACGCCATCGGGCAAATGCGAGTTCTGGTCACAGCGCGAGCTGGATGCCGGGCGAGGCGCGCTGCCCGAAGTCATCCTGCCGTACGAGTGCGCCGCCACAGCGCCGGACCTCGCTGCCCGCTACCCGCTGGCGATGATCTCGCCCCCCGCGCGCAACTTCCTCAACTCCAGCTTCGTCAACGTCGACAGCCTGCGCGCCCTCGAAACCGAACCCTCCCTGCTCATCCACCCCGAAGACGCCGCTGCGCGCAGCATCACTGATGGTCAGATGGTGAGCGCCTTCAACGACCGCGGCACCATCACCTGCCGCGCCCGGGTCAGCAAGCGCACCCGAGCCGGACAGATCGTGGCCTTGGGCATCTGGTGGCGCAAACTCAGCCCCACCGGCACCAACGTCAACCAGATCACCCACCAGCGGCTGACTGACCTGGGAAGTGGGCCGTGTTTTTATGATTGCCTGGTCGAAGTGGCGCCGCAATGACCGTGAAGGAATGGCCGTGTTTTCACATGTATTTGTCGGCGTCAGCGACTTTGATCGCGCTATGTCGTTTTACACCGCCCTGATGCCCACCCTTGGCAACGAGCTGAGATTCTGCGATCGGAGCCGGCCATGGGCTGGATGGCAGTGCAGGAATGGGCCACGCCCCTTGTTCCTGATCGGTAAACCCTACGACGCATTTCCCCACGATCGAGGCAATGGCCAGATGGTGGCCTTCCTCGCACAGCATCGCTCAGTCGTGATCGATGCCGATCAAACTGCGTTGGCGCATGGTGGCACATCGGAAGGATCGCCCGGTTTGAAGACCGAGTACCACGCGCATTATTTCGGCGCTTACTTGCGCGATCCGGATAGCAACAAACTCTGTGTTGCCTGCCATACGCCTGAAGGCTGAGCAGGGAAAATCGCAGCTCCCTCAAACCCCCGCCCGCTGCATCGACGCCAGAAACGTCTTGGCATCCTCGAAGCCCACCACACGCCCCACTTCCTTGCCGCCCTTGAAGAAGATGATGCCCGGCGGGCCGAAGAGTTGGAAGCGTTTGAGCAGGGCCTTGTCGTCGGCGTTGTTGGCGGTCACATCCGCCTGAATCAGGGTCATGTCGGCCATCTGCTGCGCGACGGCGGGGTCGGTGAACGTGAAGTGTTCCATCTCCTTGCAGGAGACGCACCAGTCGGCGTAGAAATCGAGCATCACGGGCTTGGTGCTGCTGGCGACGATCTGGTCGAGTTCAGCCACGTTCTTGACGCGCCGGAACTGCGCGGCCGGAGCCGTGGCGACGGCGTTGGAGACGCCCCCGCCCAGCCCGGCCAGCGGTTGCAGGATGTTGCGGCTCCCGGCGGCCAGACCGATGACGAGCACCGCACCGGCCAGGGCCAGCACCACGCCCAAGCCTTTGAAGAGCCGCGTCCAGCCCGAGGCGGCGTCGGGCAGGCGGTCGAACACGCGCAGGAAGGTGGCGCTCACCAGCAGTAGCGCGGCCCAGGCCAGCATCAGCAGCCAGCCGGGCAGCACCGGGGTGATCATGTATAAGGCGGTCGCGATGAGCAGCACGCCGAAGAAATATTTCACGCCCTCCATCCAGCCCCCGGCCTTGGGCAGCAGCGCGCCTGCGCTCCAGCCTGCCAGCAGCAGGGGCACGCTCATTCCGGCCGCCAGCGAAAACAGGGCGATGCCGCCGATCACGGCATTGCCGGTTTGGCTGATGTAGAGCAGCGCGCCGGCCAGCGGGGCGGCCACGCAAGGCCCGACGATCAGCGCGGAAATGCAGCCCATGACGAAGACCCCGGCGAAATGGCCGCCATGCAGCTTGCCTGATGTGGCCGATAGCCTGCTTTGCCAGCTGGCTGGGATTTGCAGTTCGTAGAAACCGAACATGGACAGCGATAGCACCACCAGCAGCAGCGCGAAGACCGACAGCACCCACGGGTTCTGCAGCGTGGCCGCCAGGCCCTGCCCAAGCAGCCCGGCAGCCACGCCGAAGGCGGTGTAGACCAGCGCCATGCCCAGCGAGTACACCGCCGCCAGCGCCAGCCCGTGCAAGTGCGACACTTTCTCGCCATGCCCGACAATGATGCTGGAGAGGATGGGAATCATCGGCAGCACGCAGGGCGTGAACGCGAGCAGCAGGCCGAACAGCAGGAACATGGGCACGATGGCCAGCAGGCTGCCCGAGACCAGCGCGGCGCCAATGCGGGAGGATTCACCGCCGAGGGAAGCTGCGTCCGAAGATGAGGTGGCTTGGTTGGCCGCGCCTGCCGCTGGCGCGCTGGCCGCCTGAGTCGCAGACGTTGCGGGCACTGCGGCGGCCGAGGAGGCAGGTGTTGTGGCTGGCGCCGGGGGTGATACAGGCGCCGCAGCAGCACTGGCTGCGGCACCCGATGCCGTGCTCGTCTTGTTGCCCAGCAGGCTGCCGATCAAGCCGCTGACCGATGAGTTGCCCGCGCTGGTGCCGCCGCCCTCTCCATCCGCCTCGGCGATGCTGACCGTGCCCTGGCCGCCAAAACCCTGCAGGCTGACGGTGGCGATCTTGTCGATGGGCGGATAGCACAGGCCTTCGTCCGAGCAGCCCTGGTAGGTGACCTGCAGCTTGAAGCTGGCCGGAGCCGCCAGCACCGGCAGCGGCACGATCACCTGGTTGCGGTAATGGAACACCACATGGCCGAGATTGACGTCGAACTTTTTGTGCGCCGGCGGGTAGTCGGGCTTGCCCAGGGTGACGCCGGGCGTCTGCGGCTCGAAGTGAAAGCGTTCCTGGTAGAGGTAATAACCCTTGGCGATGTCGAAGGTCAGCAGCAGCGTTTTCGGACCTTGCACCGCGGCGGAAACATGAAAAGCCTGGTCCGGTGGCAGGAATTTGCCTTGCTGCGCCTGGGCGACCGGCAGCGCACCGAACAACAAGGCTGCAGCCAGCGCCAGCATGGCGGCGAGCAGCTTGTGCAAGACGTGATGGGGCATGCGAGGCTGGCCGGTTGCAGCAGTGGGTGAAACGGGGGTCATCAAGAAGTCTCCTGGCGTCGGGGCCGCATCCGGATGCGCACGGTGCCGTGGCGGTGGCGATGCGGGTCAATCTTTAAATATAAGCTTAAAGTGATATGGTTACATCGGGTCTGGCCATAGGTCCATGTCGGATTCGGGGGTCGATGCATACAGGTCGGACGAAACCGCCAATCCTGACAACAGATTCCGCAGGGCACCCAGGGGTGATGACGAAACGCCCGGCCACCCGATGTTGTCTCATCACCCCTGGGAGAGGGGCGCTGGCGGGCTGTTGATCGCTCTCAAGCCGCGAAGCGGCGTTGGGTCAGCCAGCGCGCCAGCAACCAACCCCCCAGCAGGTAGGCCAGCAGAATGGCCAGATGCAACCCGGCCCGTGTGTCGAAGTGGCCGAAAAACAGCGGCCGCACCAGTTGCACCGCCGCTTGCAGCGGCAAGACCTCGGCCACCCGCTGCAACCACAACGGCATGGCGCTCAAGGGAAAGAAGATGCCGGAGAGAAAGGTCATCGGCGTCAGCACGAGGGTGAAGTAGTAGGTGAAAAAGTCGTACGACTTCGCCAGCGCGTTGACGATGAGTCCGAGCGCCGAAAACATCATGCCCACCAGGGCCAGTAGCGGCAGCACGAGCAGCAAGGTGGGCTGGCGGCTGATACCAAGCAGCGCCACCACCACGACCAAGGCCACACCGCTCATCAGCGCCTTGGTCGCGGCCCACAGCAGCTCGCCCAGCAGCACGTCGTCGAGCGTGGTGGGGGTGAGCAGGATGGCGTCCCAGGTTTTTTGCACATGCATGCGCGAGAAGGCGGAATACAGCGCTTCGAAGCTGGCGGAATTCATCACGCTCATGCTCACGGTGCCGGAGGCGAGGAACAGGATGTAGGGCACGCCGTCGACGCTGCCGACCAGCGAACCCACGCCCCAGCCGAACGCAGCCAGCGTCAGCAGCGGCTCGGCGATATTGCCGAGCAAGCTGGGCAGCGCCAGCTTGCGCCACACCAGCGCATTGCGCCGCCACACGGGCCAAAAGCGCCAGCGCGGCATGGCGGGCAGCGCAGCAGCGGCTTGCGGCGGCGGCGTGGTGGCGACGGACATGGATGGATCGTACATGGGCGAATTTGGGGTGTTCAGCCGCGCTTCAATCGCGCAATTGCCGCCCGGTGAGCTTGAGGAAGACGTCTTCCAGATTGGCCGAGCGGTGCAGCACGCGCAAGCCGTCGGCAAGACCCTGCACGGCAGCCAGCACGGGGGCGGCGTCGCGGGCGTAGGCGAACAAGGTATCACCGCTGCGCTCCAGGCGCTGGGCATGCGGCGCCACCAACGCCTCGGCTTCGTCGACGCGCAAGCCGTACATCTCGATCACCTCGGGCTCCACATGCCGCGCGATGAGCGCCAGCGGTGCGTCCTCGTCCAATTTGCGGCCATGATCCAGCACCAGCAGGCGCTGGCACAGACGCTCGGCTTCGTCCATGAAGTGGGTGGTCAGCAGAATGGACTTGCCCTGCGCCACCAGGCGCTTGAGCCGGTCCCAGATGAGATGGCGCGCCTGTGGATCGAGGCCGGTGGTGGGTTCGTCGAGGAAGACGATGTCGGGATCGTGAATCAGCGCGCGCGCCAGGCTCAGGCGCCGTTTCATGCCACCGGACAACTCGGCGATGCGGGCGCCTGCCTTGCCCTGCAGCGCAGCGAACTCCAGCAGGCTATCGATGCGCGCGCGCATGGCGGCATCGCTCAGGCCGAAGTAGCGGCCGTAGATGACCAGGTTTTCCTCCACCGTGAAATCGGGGTCGAGGCTGTCGTACTGCGTCACCACGCCCACCCGCATGCGTGCCAGGCGGGAGTCGCGCGGGACGGCATGGCCCATCAGCCGCACGCTGCCACCGTCGGGCGTGGCCAAGCCCAGGCAGAGGCGGATGGTGGTGGTCTTACCCGCGCCGTTCGGGCCGATGATGCCGTAACACTCGCCGGGGCGAATGCTGAAGCTCAGCTGGCGAACCACGTCCTGCCCGGCGTAGCGCTTGTGCAGGTCTTGCACCGCGAGCAGGGGCGCTTGGGCGTCAAGCGGATTTGCTGAGGGCATCGTGGCGTTCGCTGGCATGGCGAAAACTTCGCGGGTCTGACGAGAGGCTGCCCCACGAACGACAAACCCGGCTGGGTCTTGCAGCAAGACCGAGGCCGGGTTTGTGAGCCAGATGACGCCGGAACAGGCGTCACGCTGACGGGGCTGGCCGGGATTACTCGGCGGCCTTAGCGTCGGCAGCCACGTCGGCGTCGGGACGGTCCACCAGTTCGACATAAGCCATGGGGGCGTTGTCGCCCACGCGATTGCCGAACTTCAGGATGCGGGTGTAGCCGCCCGGACGGGTCTTGTAGCGCTCGCCGAGTTCGCCGAACAGCTTGACCACGGAATCGCGGTCGCGCAGACGGTCGAACGCCAGGCGGCGATTCGCAAGCGTCGGCTTTTTGCCCAGGGTGATGAGGGGCTCGACGACGCGGCGCAATTCCTTGGCCTTGGGCAGCGTCGTTTTGATGGCTTCGTGGGCGATGAGCGAGTTCGCCATATTGCGCAGCATTGCCAGCCGATGGCTGGAGGTGCGGTTGAGTTTGCGCAGACCGTGTCCGTGACGCATGGTGCTTTCCTTTCGTTATGTTGATGAGCCAGCCGGATCAGGTACTGGCTTTGCACGTTGCAGCCTCACACCCGATGGTCGGGCGGAACTGCGGTGAAAATAAAAAGGGACCGGACCGCAAAATCCGTCCCGGTGGCAATCGCGCCGAATCAGTTGGCGCGATTTTCCAGTTCTGCGGGCGGCCAGCTCTCCAGCTTCATGCCCAGGGTGAGGCCGCGCGCAGCCAGCACTTCCTTGATTTCGTTGAGCGACTTGCGTCCCAGATTGGGAGTCTTGAGCAGCTCGGTTTCGCTGCGCTGAATCAGGTCGCCGATGTAATAGATGTTCTCGGCCTTGAGGCAGTTGGCCGAGCGCACCGTGAGCTCCAGGTCGTCCACCGGGCGCAGCAGGATGGGGTCGAACTGCTGGGCGCTGGCGGAACCGCCGGACTCCAGCGATTTCTCCGCGCCTTCCAGGCTGGCGAACACCGACAGTTGCTCGACCAAAATGCGAGCCGAAGTGCGAATGGCTTCTTCTGCGCTGGTGGAGCCGTTGGTCTCGATTTCCATCACCAGCTTGTCCAGATCGGTACGCTGTTCGACGCGTGCGTTTTCCACGGCATAGCTCACGCGGCGGACTGGCGAGAACGAGGCGTCGAGCACGATGCGGCCGATGGTCTTGCCACCTTCGTCGGCATAGCGACGCAGGTTGCCCGGCACATAACCGCGACCCTTCTCGACCTTGATCTGCATGTCCAGCTTGCCCTGTTGGGACAAGCGTGCAATCACATGCTCGGGGTTGACGATTTCCACGTCATGCGGCGTCTGGATGTCGGCGGCGGTCACCACGCCCTCCCCTTCCTTGCGCAATGACAGCGTGACCTCGTCGCGGTTATGCAGCTTGAACACCACGCCCTTGAGGTTGAGCAGCACGGCAATCACATCTTCCTGCAAGCCATCGACCACGGAGTACTCGTGCAGCACGCCGTTGATGCTCACCTCGGTCGGTGCATAACCAACCAGAGAAGACAACAGCACACGCCGCAGGGCGTTGCCAAGGGTATGGCCGTAACCGCGCTCGAAAGGCTCGAGCGTGACCTTGGCGCGCAGAGGACCCAGGGCCTCGACTTGGATGGATTTGGGGCGAAGCAAAGCGGTTTGCATGAATGTCCTTTCAAGACCCTCCGCTCGTTACGCGGATAAGGCTGATGGCTGAGGGATAAAGCAAAAAACGAAGGGGCGCCGATCGCGCCCGATGCACTTCGGGGCAGACCAGGCTGCCGAGCAGCTTGGTCTGCCCCAGAGGATTGCGACTTAACGTGAATACAACTCGACGATCAGCGACTCGTTGATGTCGCTGGCGAACTCGTCACGGTCCGGCGTTTTCTTGAACACCGCTTCCATCTTGCTGGTGTCGACCGAAACCCAGGCGGGGAAACCGTTGCCTTCGGCCAGCTTCAACGCGTCCACGACGCGCAGCTGCTTCCTGGCCTTCTCGCGCACCGCCACCGTCTGGCCGGGCATGACGCGGGCCGAAGGGATGTCCAGCAATTGACCGTCGACCATGATGCTGCGGTGGCCCACCAGTTGGCGCGCCTCGGCGCGAGTGGACGCGAAACCCATGCGATAGACCACCGTGTCCAGGCGCGACTCCAGCAGCGTCAGCAGGTTGACACCCGTGTTGCCGCGCATACCCAGCGCTTTTTCGTAGGTGCGGTGAAATTGCTTTTCCAGCATGCCGTACATGCGCTTGACCTTCTGCTTTTCACGCAGTTGGGTGGCGTAGTCAGACTGGCGTGCGCCGGAGGTGCGGCCATGTTGGCCAGGCTTGGTGTCGAACTTGGCCTTGGATTCAATGCCGCGGCGCGCGCTCTTCAGAAAGAGGTCGGAGCCTTCACGGCGGGAGAGTTTGGCCTTGGGGCCGAGGTAACGTGCCACTTGCTATTCCTTTCGATCAACTGCCGCAGCGCTCAGCTGCGGGAGCTTGAACCCTGAGGGCTCAAGCAGTGGGCTTTGCGGTAGGACACCGCGTGGAGATAAAAAATGTATCGGTTGTGATGCGACGAAGATCGTCAAAAAGCGGCTGTTCTTGTCACAAGGGGCGGCAATCAGATGCGGCGGCGCTTCGGCGGACGGCAGCCGTTATGCGGCACCGGTGTCACGTCGGCAATCTGAATGACCTTGATGCCAAGGCCATTGAGCGCACGCACAGCCGATTCACGGCCAGGGCCTGGGCCCTTGATGCGGACTTCGAGCTGCTTGATGCCGCACTCGATGGCCTGACGACCGGCATTCTCCGCAGCCACCTGGGCGGCAAACGGTGTGGATTTGCGCGAACCCTTGAAACCCTGCCCACCCGAGGATGCCCACGACAAGGCATTGCCCTGGCGGTCGGTGATGGTGATGATGGTGTTGTTGAACGAGGCATGCACATGCGCAATGCCGTCCGCAACATTCTTGCGAACCTTCTTGCGCGCACGCTGTGCGGAAGCTTGATTGGGGGCTTTAGCCATGACTTAGTCCTTGTGTCCTTATTTTTTCAGTGCAACGCCGCCCTTGCGCGGGCCCTTGCGGGTACGCGCATTGGTGCGGGTGCGCTGACCACGGACCGGCAAGCCGCGACGGTGACGCATGCCACGGTAGCAACCCAAGTCCATCAGACGCTTGATGTTGATCGACATCTCGCGGCGCAGATCGCCCTCGATGACGTATTGACCAACCTGCTCGCGAACCTTCTCAAGCTCAGCGTCGGTGATGTCTTTCACCTTGGTCGAATAGGCAAGGCCAGCCGCTTCGCAGATTTTGCGAGCGGTGGTCCGGCCAATGCCATAGATCGCAGTCAGACCGATTTCGGCGTGCTGATGCGGCGGAATGTTGATACCAGCAATACGGGCCATTTGATTCCTCGATTCAGATTAGGCCGATCAACCCTGGCGCTGCTTGTGGCGCGGGTCAGTACAGATCACACGCACCACACCCTTGCGGCGGATGATCTTGCAGTTTCTGCACATCTTTTTAATGGACGCACCAACTTTCATGATTTACCTCGTTTATTTTGCTCGGAATACGATCCGTGCTCGCGTCAAATCGTAGGGTGTTAGCTCAACAGTTACTTTATCGCCCGGCAAAATACGAATGTAGTGCATGCGCATTTTTCCGGAAATGTGACCCAATACTACATGCCCATTCTCTAGCTTGACTCTAAAAGTGGCATTGGGGAGATTTTCGAGAATCTCGCCCTGCATCTGAATTGCATCGTCCTTGGACATAAATTGGTGTTGGCTCAGCGCAGGGTCATGCCACTTTTGAAATTCGCACGCTTGAGCAAGGCATCGTATTGATGCGACATCGCATAAGCCTGCACTTGGGCCATGAAATCCATGGTCACAACCACGATAATCAGCAAGGACGTGCCGCCAAAATTGAAAGGCACGTTGTATTTCAAAACCAGGAACTCAGGCAGCAAACTAACCAGCGTGATGTAGAGCGCGCCAGCCAATGTCAGGCGCATCAGAATCTTGTCAATATGACGGGCCGTTTGCTCTCCCGGGCGAATACCGGGAATGAAAGCGCCACTCTTTTTTAGATTGTCTGCAGTTTCACGGCTATTGAATACCAAAGCAGTATAAAAGAAGCAGAAGAAAATGATTGCGCCCGCGTACAACGCAACATAAATAGGCTGGCCAGGAGAAAGCAAAGCGGCTGCATCCTTGAGCCAACTCATGCCATGCCCCGAGCCAAACCAGCTCACGATCGTGGCCGGCAGCAAGATAATCGAAGAGGCGAAAATTGGGGGAATCACGCCAGACATGTTCAGCTTTAGAGGCAGATGAGAAGATTGGCCCCCATAGACCTTATTCCCCACCTGACGACGCGCGTAATTAACAAGGATTTTGCGCTGGCCCCGCTCGACAAACACCACGAAATAAGTCACGGCGATCACAATCGCCAATACAAAAATGGAAACCAGAATGCTCATGGCGCCTGTACGCACCAACTCCAACAGACCGCCCAAGGCTGTCGGCAGGCCAGACGCAATGCCGGCAAAAATGATGATGGATATGCCATTACCGAGACCACGCTCCGTGATCTGCTCACCCAACCACATCAGAAACATTGTTCCCGCCGTCAAACTAACGACCGCCGTCAGCTTGAATCCGAGACCCGGATCCAAAACCAGCCCTTGCGTTGCACTGAGCGCAACTGAAATTCCAAGCGACTGGAAAATGGCCAAAAGCAGTGTGAAATAGCGCGTGTACTGCGTAATCTTCCGCCGCCCCGCCTCGCCTTCCTTTTTCAGTGCTTCCATGGATGGAATCACATAGGTGAGCAACTGCATGATGATCGATGCCGAAATGTACGGCATGATCCCGAGCGCAAACACCGTGAAGCGCGAAAGCGCACCGCCGGAAAACATATTGAATAAACCGAGAATCCCGCCGGAATTGTTATTGAACAACTGCTGCAATTGCTGCGGATTGATCCCTGGCACTGGAATATGGGCACCAATGCGGAACACGATCAGAGCCCCAAGCAAAAAAATGAGGCGCTTGGTCAAGTCGCCATATTTTCCGCCGCCGAGAGCGCTGGATTGCGTTGCCATGATTGATTTGAACTTTTAGTCTTGCTGGGCGACGACCGTGCCACCGGCGGCCTCAATCGCAATTTTTGCGCCACGGGTAACCAGGACGCCAGCAACCGTGAAATTGCGAGCAACCTTGCCCGATGCAAAAATTTTTGCAGTAACCACTTGATCGGAAATAAGGCCCGCGGCCTTCAAGCTCAACAAATCAATTTGATCGCCTTGCACCAAGGCAAGTTCGGACAGACGAACTTCGGCCTTGAATTTAGCGGTCGGCGATTTGAAACCACGCTTTGGCAGGCGACGCTGCAAGGGCATTTGACCGCCTTCGAAGCCAACTTTGTGGTAGCCACCGGAACGTGATTTTTGGCCTTTGTGACCACGCCCGGCGGTCTTGCCAAGGCCGGAACCAATGCCACGGCCAACACGCTTGTAACTGTGTTTTGCGCCTTCGGCTGGTTGAATCGAGTTGAGTTGCATGGTGAGTCTCATTTGTGGGCATTAGAAGGCTGAGCGGTCAAAGTCCAGCGCCTCCGATGCATGGCAATCAGGCAATGACCTTGACCAGGTAGTCAACCTTGCGGATCATGCCGCGCACCGACGGGGTGTCTTCCAGGATGCGCTCGTCATTGATATGCCGCAGGCCTAGGCCACGAACGGTGTCACGGTGATCGGCTCGCGTACCGATGACGCTGCGCACCAACTTGACTTTCACTTCTTTCTTGTCTTGCATGGATGGCCTCAACCGAGAATTTCTTCGAGGCTCTTGCCACGCTTCATGGCGATCTCGGAAGGCGTATTGGCCTTGATGAGACCGTCCAGCGTGGCGCGAACCATGTTGTAGGGATTGGTCGAGCCATGGCTCTTGGCAACGACGTCGGTGATGCCAACGACCTCGAAGATGGCGCGCATCGGGCCGCCTGCAATGATGCCCGTTCCCTGAGGAGCTGGCGCCATCATGACGTCCGAAGCAGCGTGACTGCCGAAGACCTGATGATGCAGGGTGCCGTTTTTCAGCTTCACCTTGATCATGTTGCGGCGCGCCTGGTCCATGGCTTTCTGCACGGCGACTGGCACTTCGCGCGCCTTGCCCTTGCCCATCCCGATGCGGCCATCGCCATCACCCACGACGGCAAGCGCAGCAAAACCCAGGATACGACCACCCTTGACCACTTTGGTCACGCGGTTGACTGCAATCATTTTTTCCCGCAGACCGTCATCACGGGCTTCGGTGTTCATCTTTGCTTGGACTTTGGCCATCTCAACCTCAGAATTTCAAACCAGCTTCACGTGCTGCTTCAGCCAAGGCCTTGACGCGGCCGTGGTACTGGAAACCAGAGCGATCAAAGGCAACCTGCTCAATACCTGCGGCACGTGCCTTTTCCGCAATACGGCGGCCGACAATTTGCGCTGCGCCCACATTCCCACCGGAACCCTGCAACTGCTGACGCACTTCAGGCTCAATGGTCGAAGCAGTCATCAGCACGCGCTCGCCATCATCGGAAATGATGCTGGCGTAGATGTGTGCATTCGAGCGATGCACCGCAAGGCGCGTCACACGGAGGCGTGCAATCTGGGCGCGTGTGGACTTGGCGCGACGCATACGGGCTAGTTTTTTATTCAACATGTCACAGCCCCTTATTTCTTCTTGGTTTCCTTGATCACCACGACCTCATTGGCGTAGCGAACACCCTTGCCCTTGTATGGCTCGGGCGGACGGATTGCACGGATATCGGCAGCCATTTGGCCGACCAGTTGTTTGTCAACGCCCTTGAGCACGATTTCAGTCGGCGTCGGCGCCTCCACTTTGATGCCATCGGGCATATCACGCACCACAGGGTGCGAGAAACCGAGGGAAAGATTCAGTTTGGCGCCCTGGACTTGAACCTTGTAACCCACACCGACAAGAGTCAGCTTTTTCTCAAAGCCCTTGTCCACGCCGGCAACCATGCCGGCAACCAGGGCGCGGAACGTACCCGACAGCGCATGCGACTCGCGACTTGCGTCGGCCGGCGCAAACGTCAAAGAACCATCTTGCAATTCAACCTTGACCAAGGGGTTCAATGCGCGTTGCAGACGACCCAAACCACCCTTGACTGCGATTTGCTCAGCAGTGAGGGACACTTCAACGTCTTTGGGCACAACGATAGGATTTTTGGCGACTCGCGACATGGTCGGCCCTCAATTAAGCAACATAACAAAGGACCTCACCGCCGACGCCAACCTGACGCGCCTTGCGATCGGTCATCACACCCTGAGGCGTGGAGACAATAGCGACACCCAGCCCATTCAGAACCTGGGGAATGGCGTGCTGTCCACGGTAGATGCGTAGCCCAGGACGGCTGACACGCTCGATGCGCTCGATGACAGGACGCCCTGCGTAGTACTTGAGCGCAATTTGCAAGTCAGCCTTGACGCCATCGCGCAGTAATTCGAAGCCATCGATATAGCCCTCGTCCTGCAGCACCTGCGCAATGGCAGCCTTCAATTTCGATGCCGGCATCTTGACGGTGGCTTTCTCGACCATCTGCGCATTACGGATGCGCGTCAGCATGTCGGCAATAGGATCACTCATGCTCATTGAATATTCTCCGGAGAGTTCCGTTAGCCGTCTTACCAGCTGGACTTGGTGATGCCGGGGATCTCCCCGCGAAACGCCAGTTCACGAATCTTGTTACGGCCCAATCCGAACTTGCGGAACGTGCCGCGCGGGCGCCCTGTCAACGCACAGCGATTGCGCAAGCGGGTCGGGTTTGCATTGCGCGGTAGCTGCTGCAAGGCAAGACGTGCTTGCAAATGCTCTTCGTGCGACTTGCTCATATCAGCGATGACGGCCTGTAGGGCAGCACGCTTGCCAGCAAATTTCTCGACGAGTTTTTCGCGCTTTTCCTGGCGGTTGATCAATGAAAGCTTAGCCATGGCAATCTCAGTTCTTGAAAGGAAAGCGGAAAGCGGAAAGCAGGGCCTTGCACTCGTCATCCGATTTTGCCGAGGTTGTGATGCTGATATTCAGGCCACGCAGCGCATCGACCTTGTCATACTCCACCTCTGGGAAAATGATTTGCTCTTTGACGCCGATGTTGTAATTGCCGCGCCCGTCGAAGGCGCGCGATGAAACCCCGCGGAAATCGCGCACACGCGGGAGCGCAACCGTCACCAAACGATCCAGAAATTCATACATGCGACGACCACGCAGCGTCACGGAGCATCCGATTGGCATGCCTTCGCGCACCTTGAACGCAGCAATAGCCTTACGAGCCTTGGTCACCACGGGTCGCTGTCCGGCGATCTTGGTCATGTCGCTCACAGCATGCTCAATGACCTTCTTGTCAGCAACAGCCTCGGATACGCCCATATTCAGCGTGATCTTCGTGATGCGGGGAACCTCCATCACGGACTTATAGCCATACCGCTCCAACAAACTTGGTACCACTTGACCCGTATAAAACTCTTGTAAGCGCGTCATAACGCCCCCAGTTAAACCTTGATTTCCTCGCCGCTCGAACGGAATACGCGAACCTTCTTTCCGTCAGAGAGCAAACGAATGCCGACACGATCAGCCTTGCCGGACGCGGGATTGAAAATTGCCACATTGCTTTGATGAATGGGCATTTCTTTCGAGATGACCCCACCTGGCTGGTTTTGCATCGGATTGGGGCGGGTGTGACGTTTGACCAGGCCCACCCCCTCGACCAAAAGATGATCCTCACCCTGGCGAGCGATCACCTTGGCGCGGCGCCCCTTGGCTGAACCCGCAATGACGACGACTTCATCGCCCTTGTGTATCTTGTTCATGATGAGCCTCTTAAAGCACTTCAGGTGCGAGGGAAACAATTTTCATGAAGCGCTCCGTGCGCAACTCACGCGTAACCGGCCCGAAAATTCGAGTTCCGATAGGCTCAAGCTTGGCATTGAGGAGAACGGCGGCGTTGGCGTCAAACTTGATCAGCGAGCCATCAGCGCGACGAACCCCCTTGGCCGTACGCACGACCACAGCGTTGAACACCTCGCCTTTTTTCACGCGGCCGCGCGGCGCAGCTTCTTTGATGCTGACCTTGATGACATCGCCGATGCCGGCATAGCGACGCTTGGACCCGCCGAGCACCTTGATGCACATAACGGTTTTAGCGCCGGTGTTGTCAGCAACATCCAGCCTTGATTGCATCTGAATCATGTGGAATCCTTTTCCCAACTTGCAAGCGAACGCCGCCAGCAGTCTTGGGCCCAGCTTGTGGGTCAATGAAGCGCTCGAGAAATCGAAAGCGCAGAACTATATATTTTTGCCTGACTCGCTGTGCTTGTCAAGGCGCAAGGCAATTATTTTTGCTGAAGTGGCAAGCCGAGGCCTTCCAGTTCGAGCGGTTGGCTTGACTCAGAAACGACTGTGGCCAGGGTGGAGCGTTTTTGCCTGGCCACAAGACGCCGACACAATCAATCACACCAACCTTGATTTTTCGACCAGACGCGTCACAACCCAGGACTTGGTCTTGGAAATCGGACGCGTTTCCGAAATTTCGACCAAATCGCCCAAGTGAAACTGGCCTTGCTCATCGTGAGCGCTGTACTTTTTGGAGCGCACCATATACTTGCCGTACAACTCGTGCTGGACACGGCGCTCAACCAAAACCGTGACGGTCTTCGAGCGTTTATCACTCACCACGCGCCCTGTCAGAACGCGGGTCAATCCTTCAGTAGCAGACATCATGACTCCTGCGTTGTTTGTTGGCGAATGAGGGTACGCACGCGGGCAATGTCGCGACGCACTTTCATCAATTGACTGGTGTTCTGCAACTGCTGTGTTGCCTTTTGCATACGAAGACCCATATGGGCCTTCAGCAGTGCGTTGAGTTCATTCTGCAGACCCGAAGCGTCCAGTTTGCGCATTTCTTCCAAATTCATCATCTCACCTCAAAGACCAAAGCGCCGACCGACGAACACCGTACGAAACGGCAACTTAGCTGCTGCGAGTTCGAAGGCTTCACGGGCTTGTTGCTCCGTCACCCCATCGATTTCATAAAGCACTTTGCCAGGCGTGATTTCAGAGACGTAGTACTCAGGATTGCCCTTGCCGTTGCCCATGCGCACTTCAGCAGGCTTGATCGAAATGGGTTTGTCGGGGAATACACGGATCCAGATGCGGCCGCCACGCTTGACATGACGGGAAATGGCACGTCGCGCCGACTCGATCTGGCGTGCAGTCAAGCGACCACGCGTCGTGGCCTTGAGACCATATTCACCGAAAGCCACAGAGGCTCCACGAGTCGCCACGCCCTTGTTGCGACCCTTTTGCTCCTTGCGGTATTTACGCCGCGCAGGTTGCATCATGACGATTCTCCTTGCTTGCTCGGCTCTGCGACCGATGCCTCGGGTTTGCTGACTTTGCGCACGCGCTTCTCAGGTGTCGCCGCTGGCGCGCCTGCGGGCGCAGCATGCGCATCGCCGCGAGTGGAGTCAGGACGGCGGTTGCGACGCGGGCCATTCTTGTCATCGCGACGCGGACGACGATCGGTTTCGGCAGGCTCGGCGGCTTTTTGCGCCAGCGCACCTCGACCCAGCGTGTCACCCTTGTAAACCCAGACCTTGACACCAATGACGCCATAGGTCGTTTTGGCTTCGGAAAAACCGTAGTCAATATCCGCGCGCAAAGTCTGAAGCGGCACACGGCCTTCACGGTACCACTCGGTACGCGCAATCTCGATCCCGTTCAAACGACCCGATGACATGATCTTGATGCCCTGGGCGCCAAGACGCATCGCGTTCTGCATGGCACGCTTCATTGCGCGGCGGAACATGATGCGCTTTTCCAACTGCTGCGTGATGGAATCAGCAATGAGCTTGGCATCGATCTCGGGCTTGCGCACCTCCTCGATATCAACGGCGACGGGCACACCAAGGCGCTTGGTCAGTTCCGACTTCAATGCTTCGATATCTTCACCCTTCTTGCCGATCACGACACCGGGGCGGGCGCTGAAAATTGTGATGCGCGCGTTTTTCGCAGGGCGCTCAATGACGATACGCGAGACGGAGGCGGCCTTGAGTTTCTTGGCCAGGAACTCGCGCACCGCAATATCTTCATTCAGCATTTTCGCAAACTGCCTGCCGCTGGCATACCAGCGGGAAGTCCAGTCATGCGTGACCGCCAGCCTAAAGCCGGTTGGGTTGATTTTCTGTCCCATCTCGAGTCCTTAATTTCCAACCGTGATGTAGATGTGGCAGGTCGGCTTGACGATCCGATTGCCTCGCCCCTTGGCACGCGCAGAAAAACGCTTCAGCGAAGCGCCCCGCTCGACCATGATGGACTTGACTTTCAACTCGTCGATATCGGCGCCATCGTTGTGCTCCGCGTTGGCGATTGCCGACTCGAGCACCTTCTTGATGATCTGTGCTGCCTTCTTGGGCGTGAAGGCCAGCGTGTTCAAGGCGTGGTCAACTTTCTTGCCACGAATGAGGTCAGCGACCAGGCGGCCTTTTTGCTCTGACAACCGTACGCCCCGCAGAATTGCTTGTGTTTCCATAGTCCTTACCTCTTCGCGGCTTTCTTGTCTGCAGGATGACCCTTGAATGTGCGGGTCAGCGCAAACTCACCGAGCTTATGACCCACCATTTGGTCGGTGATGTAGACGGGCATGTGCTGACGGCCGTTGTGCACAGCGACGGTCACGCCAATGAACTCGGGAAGCACCGTGGAGCGCCGCGACCAAGTCTTGATCGGCTTCTTGTCTTTCGTGGCAACTGCGTTTTCAATCTTCCGAATCAGATGAAGATCGCAAAACGGGCCTTTTTTAAGAGAACGTGTCATAACTGAGCCTCTGACTTACTTTTTGCGACGCGAGACGATCATGCCCTGCGTGCGCTTGTTCTGGCGTGTGCGATAGCCCTTGGTCGGAGTACCCCATGGGCTGACGGGGGTGCGGCCTTCACCAGTCTTACCCTCGCCACCACCGTGCGGGTGATCGACAGGATTCATGGCGACGCCACGCACGGTCGGGCGTATGCCCTTCCAGCGCTTAGCACCAGCCTTACCGTACTGGCGCAGACTATTTTCTTCGTTGCTGACCTCGCCGATGGTGGCGCGGCATTCAACGTGGATCTTGCGCACTTCACCGGAACGCAGTCGCACTTGAGCGTAGACACCTTCACGCGCCATCAGCACAGCCGACGATCCAGCCGAACGGATCATTTGCGCGCCCTTACCAGCTGTCAGCTCAACGCAATGAATGGTGGAGCCCACGGGGATACTGCGAATGGGGAGGCAATTGCCAGCCTTGATCGGCGCCTCGACACCACTGAGAACCGTGCTGCCAACCTCAATGCCACGCGGAGCGATGATGTAGCGGCGCTCGCCATCGGCGTAGCACAGCAAAGCAATGTGCGCCGTGCGATTGGGGTCGTATTCAATGCGTTCGACCTTTGCCGGGATGCCATCTTTGTCGCGACGGAAATCGACGACGCGGTAATGCTGCTTGCTGCCACCACCACGATGGCGCACCGTGATATGGCCATTGTTGTTACGGCCAGCATTTTGCTTCTGCGGCTCGAGCAAGCTCTTCTCGGGCGCGCCTTTGTGCAGATGCTTGTGGACAACCTTCACGACGGCGCGACGGCCGGCGGAAGTTGGTTTCACCTTGACGACTGCCATGTTAGACACCCTCCTGGGCAAAGTTCAGTTCCTGACCCGCAGCCAGGCTGACATAGGCTTTGCGAACATTGCTGCGGTGGCCAACACCACGTGACGTGCGCTTGACCTTACCCTTCTGGTTCAAAACCTGGACGCCAGTGACCTGAACCTTGAAAAAGGCCTCGACTGCCGCCTTGATTTCATCCTTGCTCGCGTCCTGGCGCACGCGGAACGCAACCTGGTTGCGCTTATCCGCCAGCATCGTGGCCTTCTCGGAAATAATCGGCGCAAGCAGAACTTGCATCAGACGTTGTTCTTGTGCTTGTTGCTGACTCATGACAGCATCTCCTGCAGCTTGGCCACAGCGCCCTTGGCAATCAGGACCTTCTTGTAATAAATCAAGGACAGTGGGTCCATGTAGCGCGGCTCGACCAACAACACATTGGGCAGATTACGCGCCGCGAGCATCAGTTTTTCATCGATCGAATCTGCGATGTACAGAACCGAATCCAGACCCATGGCACGCAACTTGGTGGCGAGCAGTTTGGTCTTAGGCGCATCGAGGACCAACTCCTCGGTCACCATGACACGACCCTCGCGCGCCAACTGCGAAAGGATGGAACGCATGCCGGCGCGGTACATCTTTTTGTTGATTTTCTGGGTGAAATTCTCATCACCAGAGTTCGGAAAAATTCGACCGCCTCCGCGCCACAACGGGGAACTTGTCATGCCTGCGCGAGCGCGACCAGTACCCTTTTGACGCCACGGCTTGCGGGTGGAATGCTTGACCTCAGCGCGGTCTTTTTGCGCGCGGGTGCCCATACGTGCATTGGCCTGATAGGCAATCACAATCTGGTGAATCAGCGCCTCGTTGTATTCACGGCCAAAAATCGTGTCCGGAGCGTCGAATGCGGCGCCTTGCGCGCCATCGGCGGCAACAAAATTCAGTTGAGTCATGATTGAACTCCCGCCTTCTTCACTGCGGGCCGCAGCGTGACGCAGCCGGAGTCGGCCCCGGGGATCGAGCCCTTCACCATGATCAAGTCTCGCGCCTCATCAATGCGCACGACCTCGAGATTCTGAATCGTGACATTGGTACCGCCCAGTCGTCCAGACATGCGCTTACCAGGGAATACACGCCCTGGATCCTGCGCCATGCCGATTGAACCCGGCGCGCGTGTTGTCACCGAGTTGCCGTGCGAAGCGCGGTTGGAGGAAAAGTGGTGACGCTTGATCGCGCCCGCATAGCCCTTGCCAATGGTGACGCCACGGACATCCAGCATTTGCCCAACCGCGAAAAGCGTGGCGGGGAGCTTGCTGCCGCACTGGTAAGACGCAGCAACGTCCGCAGGAACCCGGAACTCACAAAGAAGCTTTGCGGGCTCGACGGATGCCTTGGCCAAGTGACCAGCTTCTGCCTTGGTCAGCGAGGAGGGTTTGGTTGCACCAAAAGCAACCTGGATGGCGCTGTAGCCATCCTTGTCAGCCTGGCGAATTTGCGCCACGGCGTTGCGAGAAACGTCCAGGACGGTGACGGGAATGGATACCCCGTCGTCCGTGAACACTCGCATCATGCCGACCTTGCGCGCAACAAGGCCGAGTGCTTGCGTACTCATTCTTTTCTCCATGCCAGCTGCGATTGGCTGGCGTCATATGCTGATTTGCAAAACTGACAATTCCAAGCTGTTGCCTGGAGATGCCGTTTTGCGCCAAACGATTTACGTGAATCAGAGCTTGCCTTACGGAAGGCCCAAGCTTGAACGCTGAAAAGCTTTTTAGTATAGCCGGGCGCCTGTCTTCTGGCTAGTGGTCTTCCTGATTTTTACTGCAACTTGATTTCGACATCGACGCCAGCAGGCAGGTCAAGCTTCATCAAAGCGTCAACCGTCTTGTCCGTCGGATCAACAATGTCCATCAGGCGCTGGTGCGTGCGAATTTCAAACTGGTCGCGTGAGCTTTTGTTCACATGGGGCGAACGCAAGATATCGAAACGCTGCAGACGTGTCGGCAGCGGCACGGGGCCCTTGACAATGGCCCCAGTGCGCTTGGCCGTGTCAACAATTTCCAGGGCCGACTGATCGATGAGGCGGTAGTCGAAGGCCTTGAGACGAATACGAATTTTCTGACTTTGCATTGCAGTTCCAAAGAGCGGGAAAACGAGGCGAGCCTCTCTCTATTACTCGATAATTTTCGCCACGACGCCGGCGCCGACGGTACGGCCGCCCTCGCGAATGGCAAAGCGCAGGCCTTCTTCCATGGCGATCGGGTGGATGAGCTTGACGGTGATGCTCACATTATCGCCC